>CATITW010000001.1 GCA_949547975.1 Cryomorphaceae bacterium
CTTGTCTCCGACACTAGCGTATCTTCTCTTCGTACCACCCAATACACGAATGACCAAAACTTCCTTGGCTCCTGTATTGTCTGCTACTCTTAATCTTGATTCTGTCTGTACCATGATTACTTAGCTCTTTCGATAACTTCAACCAATCTCCAGTTCTTAGTCTTGGACAGTGGACGAGTTTCCATAATTCTTACTGTATCCCCTATGTTACAGTCGTTAGCTTCGTCATGAGCATGAAATTTGCTCGTGAACTTCACAAACTTCCCGTACATCGGGTGCTTTACTTTACGCTCGACACGTACCACAATAGACTTATCCATCTTATTGCTTGATACTACACCGACACGCTCTTTACGCAAGTTTCTTGTGTTTTCCATGATACTCTTATTCTTCAGTTGAGCGAGTACTCAATTCTGTGCTCAAACGAGCAATTGTTTTTCTAGCCTCACGAATCGTTAATGGATTCTCCAAAGGACTTAAGCTATGAGTTAGCTTAAGACTTGTGTAGCTGGCTTTCTCTTCAGCCAAACGCGCTGCCAAATCAGCAGTCGTCAATTCTTTAATCTCGTTGTACTTCATGACTCTTAGATTAGTCTTGTAAATCTCTACGAATTACAAACTTGGTACGTACCGGTAACTTCTGAGCAGCTAGACGCAAAGCTTCTTGCGCTACCTCAAAAGGAATACCATCGATTTCGAACATGATACGACCTGGTTTAACAACTGCAGCGTAATATTCTACACCACCTTTTCCCTTACCCATACGTACCTCTAGAGGCTTCTTCGTGATAGGCTTGTCTGGGAAAATACGAATCCACATCTGACCTTCACGTTTCATGTAACGGGTTGCTGCAACACGAGCAGCTTCAATCTGACGAGCGGTAATCCACTTTGAGTCCAAAGACTTCAATCCGTAAGATCCGAAGCTCAACTCTGCTCCACGCTGAGAGTTGCCCTTCATTTTGCCTTTAAAGACCTTTCTATGCTTTGTGCGTTTTGGCTGTAACATCTCTAATCTTATTTGCGGTTATTACGTTTACCTCCACGACCACGAGCACCACCAGACTTGGTAGAACCTAACTGGTTGCTAAGATCACGCTTACCATAAACTTCGCCTTTCATGATCCACACTTTGATACCTAAACGGCCATATGTAGTGTGAGCTTCACTCAGGTGATAATCAATATCTGCACGGAAAGTACTCAATGGAGTACGACCGTCCTTGTACATTTCAGAACGAGCCATTTCAGCACCGTTGACACGACCAGAGATCAATACTTTGATTCCCTCTGCTCCCATACGCATTGCTGCTGAGATTGCCATTTTGATTGCGCGACGGTGACTAACACGACCTTCAATCTGACGTGCAATCGAATCTGCTACCAATTTAGCATCAAGCTCAGGACGCTTGATCTCATAGATGTTGATCTGAACTTCCTTTCCAGTAAGCTTTTTCAACTCCTCTTTCAGCTTGTCTACTTCCTGACCACCTTTACCGATGATCACACCTGGACGAGCAGTAGTAACTGTAACAGTCACTAAGCGAAGTGTACGCTCAATGATGATACGGCTAATACTCGCTTTAGCGAGACGTGCGTACAAATACTTTCTGATCTTGGCATCCTCAGCGATTTTCTCACCATAGTTGCGGCCACCGTACCACTGGCTATCCCAGCCGCGGATGATTCCCAATCTATTGCCAATAGGGTTGGTTTTTTGTCCCATGTTTCCCTTCTTAAGATTCTTTACTACCAACAATCAATGTCACATGGTTGCTACGCTTGCGAATGCGGTGCGCGCGACCTTGTGGAGCTGCCTGAATACGCTTAAGCATACGGCCGCTGTCTACACTGATCTCTTGAACTATCAAACCAGCCTCTTCGAGGTTAGCTCCTTCGTTTTTAGCTTGCCAGTTGGCAATAGCGCTAAGGAGAAGTTTCTCCAAACGAAGTGACGCCTCTTTTGGGCTGTACTTAAGGATGGCCAATGCCTTCTCTACCTCAACGCCACGAATCTGGTCTGCAACCAAACGCATTTTGCGAGGAGAAGTTGGGCAATCATTAAGCTTGGCAATTGCAATTGCTTTCTTCGCTGCCTTGAGCGCTTCAGCTGCTTGTCTTTTTCTAGCTCCCATCTCTTATTACTTCTTATTTTTTCCGTGACCACGGAAGTTACGAGTTGGAGAGAACTCACCTAGCTTGTGACCTACCATGTTTTCTGTTACGTAAACAGGTACGAAAGTCTTTCCATTGTGAACTCCTATTGTCTGCCCAACGAAATCCGGAGAGATCATTGACGCACGAGACCAAGTTTTGATCACAGTATTCTTACCGCTTTCCACATTAGCGAGAACTTTCTTCTCGAGTTTGTAGTGGATGTAAGGTCCTTTTTTAAGCGAACGTGCCATATACTTTCAGATTATTTCTTTCTACGTTCGATGATATACTTATTTGTAGCCTTCTTAGGCGCGCGAGTTTTGTAACCCTTAGCTGGAATACCGTTGCGCGAACGAGGGTGACCCCCTGACGCACGGCCTTCACCACCACCCATTGGGTGGTCAACCGGGTTCATAACTACACCACGTACACGTGGGCGACGACCTTGCCATCTGCTACGACCAGCTTTACCGCTAACTTGAAGCATGTGCTCAGAGTTACTTACGGTACCGATAGTTGCCATACATGTAGTCAGAATCATACGAGTCTCACCTGACGGCAACTTAACGATCGCATACTTACCCTCACGTGCTACCAGCTGCGCGAATGTTCCTGCCGAACGTGCAATGATTGCACCTTGACCTGGACGCATCTCGATGTTAGAGATGATAGTACCTAGTGGAATTTCGCTTAGAAGAAGTGCATTCCCTACTTCAGGGGCAGCGCCTTCACCGCTCACTAGTTTATCACCAACCTTAACACCAGCAACAGCTACTGAGTAACGCTTTTCACCGTCAGCATACACTAACAACATCAAAAACGCAGAACGTAGTGGATCGTATTCGATTGATTTGACAGTAGCAGGGACACCGAACTTGTCACGCTTAAAGTCTACTGTACGTACTTTTTGCTTGTGGCCACCACCAACGTAACGCATAGTCATGCGTCCGCTGTTGTTACGACCACCGCTCTTGGTCTTACCCTTCACGAGGGATTTCTCTGGTTTCGCTGCCGTAACTTGCTCAAAGTCGTTGACTACACGAAAACGCTGACCAGGAGTAATTGGTTTTAATTTCTTTACACCCATTGTAATTAGATATTACCGTATAAATCGATGGTCTCACCACCTGCTACCTTCACCATTGCTTTCTTATAAGCAGGCTTTCTTCCACGTACCAAACCAGCTTTTGTATACTTAGTTTGGAATTTGGCTGGAACGATTGCAGTGCGAACACTCTCTACACTTACGCCATAGAATGCTTCTACAGCTTTCTTAATCTCAACCTTGTTAGCTGATCGAGCTACCTCGAAAGCGTACACATTTAAGTCTTCGCTTTGCGCAGTCGCCTTCTCAGTAATGATTGGTTTAACTAAAATATTCATAGCTCAATTAGCTTAAAATCGCTGTTACTTTTTCAACTGCACCTTCTGACATAACCACTGTTGAAGCGTTCATTATATCGTAAGTACTTAATTCTGAAGAGTTTACAACTTTAACCCCTTCTAAATTGCGGGATGACAAATATAGGTTTTTATCGTAATCTCCAAGTATGAAGAGCGACTTTTTATTGTTTAAACCTAAGGCAGCCAATACGTTCTGGAAACTTTTCGTCTTAGGAGTCTCGAACGTGAAGTTCTCAACCACCTTCAAATTCTCCTGTTTTACTTTGAGTGACAAAGCTGAACGACGAGCGAGTTGCTTCACTTTCTTGTTCAATTTGAACCCGTAGTTGCGAGGGCGAGGTCCGAAGACTGTACCACCACCACGTTGGATTGGAGATCTCATAGAACCTGCACGCGCGCCACCAGTACCTTTTTGCTTGTGGTGCTTCTTCGTAGTACGGTTAATCTCACCGCGCTCTTTAGATTTGTGCGTACCCTGACGTGCGTTCGCGAGGAACTGCTTTACGTCTAAGTAAATGCTATGATCGTTTGCTTCAATACCGAATACAGACGCGTCTAACTTGACGCTCTTTGCGGTTTCTTTACCGTTGATGTCTAATACCTTGAAATCCATTACTTCTCGATAATTACGGTTGAATTCTTAGCTCCTGGAACAGAGCCTTTAACTACGAGCAAGTTCTTCTCTGCATCAACTTTCAAAACCATTAAGTTTTGAACTTTAGCACGCTTGCCACCCATACGACCGGCCATGCGCATGCCTTTGAATACGCGAGAAGGGTCAGAACCTGCACCAATCGAACCTGGCGCACGTAGACGGTTGTGCTGACCGTGGGTCGCTTGACCTACACCGGCAAAACCGTGACGCTTAACTACCCCTTGGAAACCCTTACCTTTTGAAGTACCAGCAACATCTACGAAGTCGCCTTCCTCAAAAAGATCAGCACTGAGCACTTGGCCCAAAACGATTTCTCCTTCGAAGTCTGTAAATTCAACGAATTTTTTCTTAGCAGAGGTACTAGCTTTCTGTACGTGCCCTTGCAATGCTTTAGAGGTGTTTTTGTCTTTCGCCTCGCCCCAGCCTAGCTGGACAGCATTGTAACCATCGACATCTTCAGTCTTGATTTGAGTAACCACACATGGACCTACTTCTAGTACGGTACATGGAAGGTTCTTACCCTCTGAACTGTAAATGCTGGTCATTCCGACTTTTTTACCAATTAATCCTGGCATCTTTTCTGGAATTTAAATTTAGTCTACTGTTAGACCTTGATTTCTACTTCTACTCCACTCGGCAACTCTAACTTCATCAATGCATCAATGGTCTTAGATGATGATGAGTAGATGTCCAACAAACGCTTGTAATTGCTTAGCTGGAACTGCTCGCGTGATTTTTTGTTTACGTGTGGTGAGCGGAGCACCGTGTAAATACGCTTGTTTGTAGGAAGCGGGATTGGCCCGTTTACTACTGCGCCGGTACTCTTCACAGTCTTAACGATCTTCTCAGCAGACTTATCTACTAGATTGTGATCGTACGACTTAAGCTTGATGCGAATTTTTTGACTCATTGTAGTCTATTATTAAGCTTTTGATTCTTCAATTACCTTCTCTGAAATACTGCTTGGAGTTTCTGCGTAGTGAGAGAACACCATAGTAGATGCAGCGCGACCAGAGCTCAACGTACGTAACGTGGTTACGTAACCGAACATTTCTGATAATGGTACATCTCCTTTAACAACCTTAGCAGCGTTACGATCTGACATGTCGTTTACTTGACCACGACGACGGTTCAAATCACCAACGATATCTCCCATGTACTCTTCAGGTGTAACTACCTCAATTTTCATGATAGGCTCCATGATGACTGGAGACGCTTTCTTAGCAGATTCTTTGAAACCTAGTTTCGCAGCAAGTTCGAAAGACAATTGATCAGAATCCACAGGGTGGAAACCACCATCTTTCAATACCACTTTGACGCTATCGATGTTAAATCCTGCCAACGGTCCGTTAGACAATGAAGCTTTGAAACCATTTTCAACTGAAGGGATAAATTCTTTAGGAACGTTACCACCTTTTACTTCATTTACGAACTGTAGACCTTCGCCTTCGAAATCCTCATCCACTGGAGAGATTTCAAATACGATATCAGCAAATTTACCGCGACCACCCGTTTGTTTCTTGTAAACCTCACGGTGGCTAGCAGATCCTTTAAGAGCTTCCTTGTACTCTACCTGTGGCTCACCAACGTTCACCTCTACCTTGAACTCACGCTTCATACGGTCGATCAAGATATCTAGGTGAAGCTCACCCATACCAGAGATAATGGTCTGGCCTGATGCTTCGTCCGTTTGAACACGGAACGTAGGATCCTCTTCAGAAAGCTTTGCAAGTGCAGTACCCATCTTATCTACATCTGCCTTTGACTTCGGCTCAACAGCGATACCAATCACCGGCTCAGGGAATGTCATAGACTCAAGAACGATAGGCGCTTTTTCGTCACAAAGTGTATCACCTGTACGGATGTCTTTGAAACCAACGCCTGCACCGATATCACCAGCAGTGATCTGATCGATCGGCTCCTGCTTGTTCGAGTGCATTTGGAAGATACGAGAGATACGCTCTTTTTTACCTGAACGCGTGTTCTTCACGTAAGAACCAGCATCAAGGAAACCAGAGTAGACACGGAAGAAACACAAACGACCAACGAACGGGTCAGTTGCGATCTTAAATGCCAAAGCCGAGAACGGCTCGTCAACTGATGGCTGGCGAGTATCTGCATCACCTGTATCAGGATCAGTTCCTTCGATAGCCTCAACATCCAATGGAGACGGCAAGTAGCGCATTACTGCATCTAGCATTGCCTGAACACCTTTATTCTTAAATGCAGAACCACACATCATTGGAATGATGCTCATATCGATAGTTGCAGCACGTAGAGCAGCGATGATTTCATCTTCAGTGATGCTGTCTTCGTCTTCGAAGAACTTCTCCATCAATGTCTCATCGTACTCAGCTACCGCTTCGATAAGCTCTGCACGTTTTTCATTTACAGTATCAAGAAGGTCAGCTGGGATCTCGATTTCTTCATAGGTCATCCCCATGTCGTCTTCGTTCCAAACGATCGCTTTCTTGCTGATCAGATCGATAACACCTTTGAATTCAGCTTCATCGCCGATAGGTACTTGAAGAGCAACCGGGTTACCACCCAACATCTCTTTTACCTGACGACATACATTGAAGAAGTCTGCACCCTGACGGTCCATCTTATTTACAAAACCAAGACGTGGTACGCGGTATTTGTCCGCCTGACGCCATACAGTTTCAGATTGTGGCTCTACACCATCAACCGCAGAGAACAATGCAACAACACCGTCCAACACACGTAATGAACGCTCTACCTCTACAGTAAAGTCAACGTGCCCTGGAGTATCGATAATGTTGATCTCGTACGCTTGATTATTATAACGCCACTCACAGTGTGTTGCAGCCGAAGTAATGGTAATACCACGCTCCTGCTCTTGCTCCATCCAATCCATGGTAGCTGCACCATCGTGTACCTCACCAATCTTGTGACTTACACCTGTGTAATATAGAATACGCTCAGTCGTAGTCGTCTTACCTGCATCAATGTGAGCAGCAATACCGATGTTACGAGTGAACTTTAAATCTCTGTTTCCTTTAGCCATGATAATCTACTATTAGAATCTGAAGTGTGAGAATGCTTTGTTTGCTTCAGCCATACGGTGTACCTCTGTACGCTTTTTAACTGCAGCACCTTCTTCTTTCGAAGCAGCGATAATCTCAGCGGCTAGCTTTTGTGCCATTGAGCGCTCGTTGCGACCACGTGCGTAAGAAATCATCCACTTCATTCCGAGGGTGACTTTACGATCTGGACGAACTTGCATTGGGATTTGGAAGTTTGCACCACCCACGCGACGGCTACGTACTTCTACGTGCGGCATCACATTGTTCAGGGCTTCTTTCCAAGTCTCTAGACCATTTCCTTCTGTCTTCTCAGACACGATATCGATAGCATCATAGAAAATGTTAAAGGCGATTGACTTCTTGCCGTCTAACATCAAGTTGTTCACGAAACGCGTTACTAACGTGTCGTTAAACTTTGGATCCGGTAGTAACGGACGCTTTTTAGCTCTTGCTTTTCTCATGAGTTCTTATGTCTGAGTGTATTATTTTTTGACTTTAGGACGCTTAGCTCCGTACTTCGAGCGGCGTTGAGTTCTTCCGTCTACACCTGCAGTATCGAGTGCGCCACGTACAATGTGGTAGCGAACCCCTGGTAAATCCTTGACACGACCTCCACGAACGAGCACGATACTGTGCTCTTGTAGGTTGTGCCCTTCTCCACCGATGTAGGCATTAACTTCATTTCCATTTGAGAGACGCACCCTTGCCACCTTACGCATTGCCGAATTTGGTTTTTTCGGCGTCGTTGTGTAGACACGAGTACATACACCCCTGCGTTGTGGGCAGGAATCCAGCGCAGCAGATTTACTCTTTTGTTTGATCTGTTTGC
>CATITW010000002.1 GCA_949547975.1 Cryomorphaceae bacterium
ATTCAAGTGCGGTTGCTCCGAAATTGCCCTGAGTGAATTCCTCAGCGAGATTCAACAAGCCAAAAGTCACTCCAAGGAGTAGGGTTTTTTTCTGTTCTTGTTGCAGCTGCAGTAAGAGTGCCGCCAATTCATCGTGCTGGTACAGGTAAAACCCACTGCGCGTATCTGCGCTGCGCTCGATCATCCCTTCGGCCATACGCACCAAAGAGCTGCCCTCGCGCTCTAAATAGCTCGGAAGCAGGCCTAATATAGTGTAGTCGGAAAGCGGGCCGAACTCGCGCTCAAATCCCAGCGTATAGACCTCATCGTAATGCGCTAAGCTGCGCACAAAATGCCTACTTGGAGTTCCGCCTGTAGTGGTCGACGAAGTGAATATTTTCTCGGGTGAGTAGTCACCTGTGATGATGCGGTGGTTCTTGAAAAGTTCCACGGGAAGAAACGGGATCGCTGCAATCTCGTTCACCTGGTCGGGGGTCCGGCGCAGGAGGGTACAAAATTCTCGGTAGACGGGGTTATGACGGAATTGGTACCGGAAAAGCTCGAGGGCTTCGGCGTTAAAATTCCGGGGAGTGATTTGTGAGATTGGCAGCATAAAAAAACCCGCACCTAGAAAGGTACGGGTCAAAATTACGTTTTAAGTCGCAACTTAGAGCGAATAGCGGAAGCTCACTTTAAAGGTTCTTCCTGGGGCCCAAGTGCTGAAATACGGTGAGCTACTGTTGTAGCTTCTAAACAAGCGATCGCGTGTGTCGTCCATGATGTTGTTTACACCGAAGCCGATCTGGTACTGACGATCCGCACCGAAGTTTTTCAAAAGGTTGAAGTTCAAGCTGTGGAACGGTACCTCGAACACGTCTGGGTTATCCGCCACACCTACGATGTAGAGCTTTTCACCTTGAACGTTGTAGAATAGACCACCTTGCCATCCGTTCTTCGGATTGTTGTAGCTCAAACCGAGGTTGACCATGTACGGGCTCTGTCCTTGCATTGGGCGTACTTCGCTGATCTCTTCACCAATTCTCGCTGAAGCCACACGGCCCGCATATTCTGAAGAATCACGCGTAACGGACGAATAGATGCCGGAGAAGTTGGAGTTGATTTCCAAATGTTTCATTCCCATGAACCCAAGGTTCTTTCTAAGCTCAAGCTCGATACCTGCTACGGTTGCATCCCCCACGTTACGCGGCTGGAAGTTCGACGGTGCAGCAGCACTGTAGGCGACAAGTTCGATCGGATTCTGGAAGTATTTGTAGAAACCAGAGATGGCAAACGTTTGGCCACCTTCCATGAAGTACTCGTAACGAGCATCTAGGTTGGTGATGGTCGTATTGGTCAAATCTAGGTTACCGATAAAGGTGATCCCGGTCAAGACATCCTCGATCTGTGCGGCCGATTTTTCCTTGAACGATGGACGTGCCACGGTGCGGAAGGCTCCCAAGCGTAAATTCGTCTTCTCGTTCACGCTGTAGATCAGCGATGCGGTAGGGAAGAGATTGAAGTTGTTCAGTACTGGTTCAAAGTTGTAGTTCAAACCCGTGCCTGGAGCGGCAGCCTCTTGCTGATCGACACCAGTATAGAATTGGTCATAACGCTCTAAGCGTAAACCAACCACCATTTTAGTGAGCGGGTTGATGCTGAACTCCTCATTAATGTAAGAGGCAAAGTTGCTTTGGATCCCTTGGTACGCATTGTTCGCTTCGTAGTTACCGCTGTAGTACATCCCTGCATCTTCGATCACATCCCAAGTGTACTCTGGCGTCAACAGCTCATCCGCATTACCAGTTAATGCAGGAAGATTTCCTAAGGACTTACCGCGAAGCTGGTAGCGTAAAATCTCGTAATCTCTGTATTTAAAGTTATAGCTCGCACCAAACTTCATTTTTGCGTCGCGACCGCGTACTTCATGAGTGCGCGTAAAGTCCAAACGGTTGGATAAATTGAATTCGTTCAGATTACGCCAGATACGGTTTGGGAATCCAGTTTCACCCGGTGCAATAGCGAACGTATTGTCCTCTGTGCGGTACGAGGTAGAACGGATGTCCTTATCTGCGATACGGCTGTAAGTAGGAGCAATGCGCCAGTCAATTTTAAGCTTGTTGTCCTTGCGCGAGTGCTGTCCGTTAAAGAACAACGAAGTGATCGAACGCTCTGAATACTCGAGGTTGTCTCTCGAACCGACATAGCTGTTCTCGATGTTGGAAGTTTCTGTAAACTTACCCGCGCGACTTTCACCGTTTTGCAAATGCATCGCCGTGAAACGGTATTTGTCATTGTCGTCTTTGATCGAGTAACCAAAGAGTCCGCTCATAAAGATGTTGCTCACCGCTAAAGAACCTTCTTGCGTACGATCCGCAAGCAACTGGTACTGGTCCGGTAAATTTCCTTTACGGTAGAAATTTTGACGGTACAAACGTGTGCTGTCGCCATTCGTGTTGCCGTAGAAGTCGGTATTTGCTTTGTAGGAAAAAGAACCGTTGTAACCGACGGTCTTGCCGTTCTCCTTTTTGATTTGATTACCACCGCTAATGCCTAATGATCCGTTCAGCGGCATAGTACGCGAGCGTGCCTCAAGGACCGGTGCGAAGCTTTCGGTAAGTTCCGTGGTGATCGGATCGTCCAACGCTGGGTTTGGAATCCCGTCGTAGATGTAGTTGTTCGGTAGAGGGTTGTTTCTAAAACCTGCATCAAAACCGAGGAAATCGGTAGCAGAACCTTGGTAACCTAGACCGTCTACAAGGTGCATGCCAGGGGTGAAGCCTAATGAAGAGCTGATGTTCAGGGTTTTCTTCGTAGGGAAATCGACCAATTCAATGTTCACCAAACCGCCCGAGAAGTCTGCCGGTAAGTCTGCAGTAAGTGATTTTTGAACGACGATGTTTTGAAGGATGTTCGTTGGGAAAATGTCCATCTGTAACGAGTTACGATCCGGATCCAATCCAGGAATATCCATACCCATCAGCTGCGTTTTCGTGTAACGATCTCCCAGACCACGTACGAAGACATATTTACCGCCTTGGATACTTACACCAGGAACACGTGTAACGGCTGCTGCTGCATTCCCATCGCCAATCCTTTTAAAGTTTTGCGCAGAGATCCCGTCCATAACGGTGGCGGACTTGCGTTTTACGTCTAGAAGTGCACTTTCTGTATTGCGCATCGCAGAAGCGGTAACCGTAACGGTCATCAATTCATTCGTTGAAGGCTTTAGGCGGAGATTTTCGAAGGCGACTACTTCGCCCGCGACTACTTCCACATCTGGAATAACTAGTGTAGCAAGTCCTAAAAAGCTAATTTCTAAGCTGTAGGTTCCTGGCTCTAAGCTGAGCTCGAAATTACCGTCGAAATCGGTAAAAGCGACAGCGCCAGCACTAGGGATTTGGGCGTTCGCATAAAACAACGGCTCGTTGGTTTCATCTTCATAGACGGTACCACGAATGATTCCATTTTGAGCCATAGTCGGGATGCTTAAAACAAGCATCAAAAGAGCAATACACTTCTTCATGTTTTCAACTTCTATTCTGAGTGCAAAGACAAAAAAAAGGCCCGAGACGGATGTCTCGGGCCAATTAAAGTATGGTTAACTTTATGTAAAGTCAATTCTGCTTAGAATGCGCTATTCATTGCAGCGAATGTCCAACCGAATACTGAATCGTCAGCACCTACTGTGTTGGTTGTTACTGAAGTAGCGAAGCTTGATGGCATCCAAGAGCTCACTGCACCAGACTTGTCAAGGAATACATCCTCGATCACTGTACCTGCAGAGTACGTGCTCATGTTGATTTCAAGTGCGCTGAAGTTCAACAAACCGTTGTCGTAATTGTAAGCACCACCCGTTTCGTCGATCTCCCAGTCGCCTGAGTCGTCAAATCCTGTGATGTAGATGTTGTTTACAGTACCCATCGCTGAGTCACGGAAATCTGCGATTTCAGCTGACATACCGTACAATGTACCGTTCTTAGCTGTGAAACCTGCACCTAGTGTTCCTTCTGGACCGTCAACTTCCATACCGTGGTCAGAATCTGCACCCGCAACGTAGATGAAGTTATCGATCGTACCAGAGTACGCTTGGTCGATGTCGTATGCATCGTCACCTTGAGCCCATACAACGAGGTTGCTAGCGTCTACTGACCCACCGAAGAACTCGATACCGTCATCTACGTTTGCAACTACTTCGATCTGGTTGACTACAGTTTTAGAACCTACACCACCCAAAGTGAATCCGTTGATTTCGTTACCCTCACCGAGCAAAGTACCACCGTGACGGATAGAGATGTATTCGAAGATACCTGAGTTATCGTCGTTGTCAGAGCCGCCGTAGTACCCGTACGTTTCGTTCGCAGGGATACCTTCGATACGAGCTGTTGGGTTATCAGCTGAGATTGGCGCGTTACCTAGAACGATAAGACCACCCCATAGACCTGCGTCAGTTTCGTCAAGATTGGTACCTGACTTTTGACCCAATTCGATGTTGTCAAATACGGAAGTCATGATGATCGGAGCGAATGCAGTACCGCGTGCCTCGATGTAACCACCTTGAGCTACGATTAGCGCTGAAGCGTATGCACCCTGACCAGAGTTTGCCTTGATGATAGTTCCCGGCTCGATGATCAAAGTATCACCAGCGTCAACTACTACACGTCCTTGCAATTCGTAGATACGAGCTGAAGACCATACGTCATCACCAGTTGCACCAGTCTTAACGATCGTTTGTGGCGCGAGGAATGGACCAGCGAAGTCATCGTGGTTACCGTTCTTAGCAGTCAATGTCCAAGCGAAGTCAGCAGCGTTGGCACCTACACTAGGTTCAGTAACTACAGTTCCTGGAAGACCGTTAGCGTAAGCATCTTGACCTGATTTGTCCAAGTAGATAGAGATAGCAGACATGTTACCTGCACTCAAGTGTGAAGTGTTGATCTCAACATTGATGAACTCAAGAAGACCGTTCGTGTAGTTGTACGATGTTAGAGAATCGTCCAATTCGAAATCTGAAGACTCAGAGAATCCGAAGAAGAATACGTTCTCAACTGTACCCATCGCACCGTCACGGAAGTCAGCGTATTCGCCGTTACCACCTAAGAGTGTACCGTTCTTCAAAGTGAAACGGCCAGTTGCTGTTCCTTCAGGACCGTCGATCTCAAGACCGTGGTCAGAATCAGTACCTGCAACGTATACGAAGTTTTCGATCGTACCAGAGTAAGCTTGGTCGATATCGTATGCATCATCACCCTGCGCAGTAACGCTCACGTGAGAAGCATTTACAGTACCACCAAAGAATTCAACACCATCATCTAGTGTAGCGAATACTTCGATGTGCTCTACTGTGGTTCCGTTACCAACACCTGCGAAAGTGATACCGTTGATCTCGTTACCGTCACCGATAAGCGTACCACCGTGACGAACACTTACATAAGATAGAATCCCAGAGTTGTCAGCAGCATCGCTACCACCGTATACAGCCCATGGCTCATTTGCTGGAAGTCCTTCTACCAATGCCTCGCTTGCATCAGCTGAGATAGGAGCGTCACCTAAGACGATCAAACCACCCCAAAGACCGTTATCAGTCTCGTCAAGGTTAGAACCGTTGCGCTGACCTACTGCGATGTTGTCTAAAACAGAAGTCATAACGATTGGGCTCTCTGCAGTACCTTGTGCGTCGATCATACCGCCTTTACCTACGATAAGAACAGAAGCGTTGGCGCCGTCACCTTCTTCACCTTTAATAATAGTACCTGCTTCAACAGTCAGTGTAACACCTGCGTCTACAACAACGCGACCGTTAAGCTGGTAGATGGAATCAGCACTCCAAGTTTCGTTCGCTTGGATTAGACCGCTCTTCACTACAACGAGTGACGGGTCAACTGGTTTTGGATCTGTTCCTCCGCCTCCACAAGAAGCTAGGATAGATGCAGCGAATGCTGCTGCGAGGATTTTGTTAAGTTTCATTGTTGTCGTGTCTTTTGGTTTAATGACTCTGCAAATCAAAGCGCTCTTTGTAAACTGAAGATTAAGTCGAAGTCAACTTTAAGTGAGTAGCTGTTTTTGCGCCGTTATGCTTGTGTTAATCTGAGTTTACGAAGTTGTTAGCATCGCGATGATGGGATTGACATATTCATTTTATATCTTTCCTTTGTTGCATCTAAAGAAACACGCAAATGAAAACTGCCGACGTTAAAATCTTACTTGTAGACGACGAACCAGATATTTTAGAGATTGTCGGGTACAACCTCAAATCCGAGGGATATAAGGTGTACACTGCTTCTAGCGGAAGGGAAGGAGTCGAAAAAGCGAAAGAATTTCTTCCAGATTTGATTCTATTAGATGTAATGATGCCAGAAATGGACGGCATCGAGGCATGCGATCAAATCAAACGCGTTCCCGCGCTCGAGAATACCATTATCGCCTTCTTGACCGCACGTGGGGAAGATTATTCACAAGTTGCCGGCTTCGAGGCGGGGGCAGATGACTACATCACCAAACCTGTGAAGCCAAAGGTACTCACCTCACGTTTGAAAGCGCTGTTACGTCGTCGTCCAACGCCGGAGCAAGAGGTGCCCGAGCGCATGTCTTTAGGTGATTTGATCATCGATCCGGAGCGTTACCACATTGAACTCAAGGGTGAAGTGCTCGAACTGCCGCGCAAGGAGTTTGAACTGCTTAGTTTGTTAGCATCAAAGCCAGGGAAGGTATTTCCGAGAGAGGAAATCATGGATCGTATCTGGGGCACCGTGGGGATTGTGGGTGGACGTACGATCGATGTACACATCCGTAAGCTGCGAGAAAAAATTGGTGATGAACGTATCAAAACCGTGAAAGGTGTCGGGTACAAATTCGAAAATGTATAATCTGTGCGTTCAGGAAAACTACTTCCCGTAACGCTTTTATTGACCGTTGTTTTTACCGGCTTAGCATTTGGGTTACAGCTTATCGGTGAGGCGTTGCCTAATGTGCCCGGTTGGTTGTTCTGGCTAGTCTTTGCACTTCTGTCTTTCACAGGGCTCTACCTTGCTACGTATATCAATATCACCCTGCGTATTCGCAAAATTCAAGAGATGATCGAAGAGTATGGAGTCTCATCTGTTACCAATAGAAAAGGCAAGACGATGACCTTAGAGATGCTCGAGCAGGAAGTCGCCCAGTGGACCTCTCGTCAAAGTCAGATTGTTGAAGAGCTTAAAGGTCGTGAGCAGTTTAGGCGAGAATACATTGGAAATGTGAGTCACGAGCTCAAAACGCCCATTTTTAACATTCAAGGGTACATACTGACCTTATTGGACGGTGCAATGGATGACCCTAAAGTGGCTCCGAAATTTCTGAAACGAGCTGCTAAAAGTGTGGAACGCATGACCTCACTGATCAAAGACATGGACGTCTTGTCCAAAGTGGAAAGTGGTCAGTACGACATTACTTTGGAACCTGTGAACCTTCATAATCTGATCGATGACACCATACAGGGCTTAGAGAGTTATATGGCCAAGCGCGGTGCTAAAATTCAGGTCGAACTAAACGTACCCCG
>CATITW010000003.1 GCA_949547975.1 Cryomorphaceae bacterium
CCTGAGACCAATTTTGTCAACGTCGGTGAGCGCACTAATGTCACCGGCTCACGAAAATTTTTACGTCTCATCAAAGAGCGTGATTTTGACGCGGCTCTCGATGTTGCTCGCGACCAGGTCGAAGGCGGTGCACAGATTCTCGATGTGAATATGGACGAAGGAATGATCGACGGCGCCGAGGCCATGACCACCTTCCTAAATTTGATTGCCGCAGAACCGGACATTGCACGCATCCCCATCATGATTGATTCCTCGAAGTGGGAAATCATCGAGGCGGGTTTAAAGTGCGTTCAGGGAAAATCGGTGGTCAATTCCATCTCTTTAAAAGGCGGTGAATCCGAATTTATCGCTCAAGCACAAACCATCAAACGCTTCGGCGCAGCTGTCATCGTAATGGCGTTCGACGAAGAAGGTCAAGCCGACAACTACAAGCGACGTATCGAAATTTGCGAGCGTTCCTACCGCATTTTGGTCGACCAAGTAGGTTTTGCTCCCGAGGACATCATTTTTGACCCGAACATTTTCCCCGTAGCTACAGGGATGGACGAGCACAGAAAAAATGCGTTGGACTTTTTCCGAGCGACCGCTTGGATCAAAGAACACTTGCCATATGCGAAAGTGAGCGGGGGAGTGTCGAACGTAAGTTTCAGTTTCCGTGGAAATAATACCGTTCGTGAAGCAATGCATGCTTCCTTCCTTTACCATGCCATTCAAAACGGTATGGACATGGGGATTGTGAATCCGACCATGCTCGAAGTGTATGAGCAAGTGGACAAACAGCTCATGGAACATATTGAGGATGTACTCCTTGATCGCCGTGATGATGCTACAGAACGTTTGTTGGACTTCGCACAAACCGTACAAGGCACCGTGAAGGATGAGGCTAAAGTTCTCGAATGGCGCAGTGAACCCGTTGCAAAACGTTTAGAGCACGCCTTGATCAAAGGGATTACTGAATTCATCGAAGAGGATGTAGAAGAAGCACGCAGCGCCGCACAGAAGCCGCTACATGTGATTGAAGGCCCTTTGATGGATGGGATGAACGTCGTTGGAGATTTATTCGGCGAGGGAAAAATGTTCTTACCCCAAGTGGTCAAGAGCGCTCGTGTCATGAAAAAAGCGGTGGCCTATTTGATGCCTTATTTAGAGGCTGAAAAACAAGAAGGAACGAGCTCAAGCGCAGGAAAAGTATTGCTCGCGACCGTAAAAGGCGACGTACATGATATCGGCAAAAACATCGTCGGTGTGGTATTGGCTTGTAACAATTTTGAGATCATCGATCTTGGCGTGATGGTCCCGCCAGAAAAGATTCTTGCTGCGGCAAAAGAACACCAGGTGGATATCATCGGGTTGTCCGGACTGATCACTCCATCCCTTGATGAGATGATTCATATTGCAAAGGAAATGGAGCGTATGGAGCTTCATATTCCATTATTGATCGGGGGCGCCACCACCTCAAGAGCGCATACTGCAGTGAAAATAGATCCAGAGTTTTCTGGCGCGGTCATGCACGTGAGTGATGCGAGTAGAGCGGTGGGTGTGAGCTCAAAATTGCTCTCCGAGGACGGTCCTACGTATGTGTTGCAGGAAAAAGCGTCACTTGAAAAAGTTCGAGTAGGTTACGCAGCTCAGCGGGAACGCAAGGCCTTGGTGCCATTTGCTACCGCGCAGCAGCGCAAGCCGAAATTGGTTTTTGATGCCACTACCGTGCCTACCCCAAAAATGGTGGGAGCGAAGAAAATGGAGCACATCGCCATAAAGGACGTTGTGCCATTTATCGATTGGACGCCATTCTTCCAGACGTGGCAATTGTACGGGAAATACCCGCGGATTTTGGAAGACAAAGTTGTGGGAGAGGAAGCGAAAAAGCTACTGAAAGACGCTCAGGCCATGTTGCGCACGGTTCAAAAAGAGCAATGGGTCACTCTGAAAGCGGTTTATGGTATTTTTCCGGCACACAGTGATGGCGAAGAAATTTGCTTGGGTACCGAAGGAGAATTGGGTAGTTTTTATGCGCTGCGCCAAACCGGTGAAAAGTCAAAATTTCAGGCCTTATCAGATTTTATCGCTCCGAAAGGTGAGATTCAAGACTATATGGGCTGCTTTGCCGTGACTGCGGGACTGGACATGGAAGGCCCGCTGAAGCGATTCGAGGAAGCCTTGGACGACTACAGCGCACTGATGCTCAAGGCCCTCGCAGACCGCTTGGCGGAAGCATTAGCAGAGTACCTACACCTTCGTATGCGCCGAGAATTCTGGGGATATGTGCCAGATGAGCAGTTGACGAATGATGAATTGATCGCCGAACAGTACCGCGGGGTTCGACCGGCTCCAGGGTATCCGGCATGTCCCGACCATTTGGACAAAGAACTCATCTTTGAACTCTTGGATGCGCCGAGCATTGGAATGTCGCTTACAGAAAGCTTGGCGATGTATCCTGCGGCTAGTGTGAGTGGGTATTATTTCGCACACCCGGATTCGAAATACTTCGCAGTCGGGAAAATTGGGAAAGATCAAATACAAGCCTATGCAGAGATGCGTGGCATATCGATAGAATTGGCCGAGAAATGGCTGTCTCCTAACCTTAACTACTAATACGATGAAGATTACAGATATCCTTTCTCAGCAGGACAATTGCCAGTTCACCTTCGAGATTCTTCCGCCGTTGAAAGGGCAGAAGGCGCAAGAGATTTTTGACAACATCGATCCGTTGATGGAATTCAAACCTCCGTTTATAGACGTCACTTACCACCGGGAAGAGACCGTATACAAGCGTTTAGAAAGCGGATTATTGCAAGAGAAAATCGTACGTAAACGCCCTGGTACTGTGGGGATCTGCGCTGCAATCATGCACCGTTACGATACCGAAGCTGTTCCACACGTGCTGTGCGGTGGGTTTACAAAAGAAGAAACGGAAAATGTGTTGATCGACCTGAACTTCCTAGGGATAGAAAACGTGGTGGCTTTACGCGGCGACCAGGCCAAAGGGGAGAGCTACTTTACTCCGAAACCTGAAGGAAATGCTTTTGCGATTGATCTCGTGCATCAGATCCAAGATTTGAACAAGGGCAAATACCTCGATGAAGACTTGTTGAATCAGACGCCAACAGATTTCTGTGTTGGGGTGGCAGGGTATCCCGAAAAACATTTTGAAGCTCCGTCTTTAAATATTGATATTGACCATTTGAAGGCGAAAGTGGATGCGGGTGCAGACTATATTGTTACCCAACTCTTTTTTGATAACCAAAAGTTTTTCGCTTTTGTAGACAAATGCCGTGAAGCGGGCATCACAGTTCCGATTATTCCCGGTTTAAAGCCACTAGTAACCAAACGCCAGTTGAGTATATTGCCGCAAATCTTTCATGTAGACATTCCAGATGTACTCGCGATAGAAGTGTTGAAGTGTAAAGACAATGCCGCAGTTCGCGAAGTGGGTATTGCGTGGTGCATACAGCAGAGCAAAGAGTTACTTGCCGCTGGTGTTCCCGTATTGCACTACTACAGTATGGGCAGAAGCAAAAACATTTATGAAATTGCTTCTTCAGTATTTTAGGTAAGACTGAGGTCACGACCTCTAAGAAAAAAGGGATGTAGCTAAGTAGTTAGTTACATCCCTTTTCTATGTGGTTACAAATATTTTGCTGCCCAGCTTTCTCGCAAAGTAATCATCCCGTCTCCGCTTTCACGAAGCGTTGCTGCTAAGGTGTTCATGACGGGAGTGTCACCATCAATCCTACCCTCCGTAATGCGGGCCTTAAGGACCGTAGGTGAGAGTGCCTCAAAACCGCGTTCACCCATCGTGAATACGAGTAATCGATTAAAAAAGTCTAAGCCGTGCTTTGCTCCGAACTCTTGGAGCAGATGCACACTTTTGTCAATGCTACATCCCGTAGCTTGCTGCTGAGTTTCATCTACAGCTAAAATCAAACACTGATCAGCAATGATGCGATACGCAGCGGCAAGTTGTGTACCGTGAGCTTTCCATTGCGCTACAAACTCATCCATTACAGATTTGAGTTGCTCGCTTTGCGCTGAGGTCATCGGCTTTTCAAGGCCATAAAACCACATTCGCGATTCCGGATTCATCGTATGCATACTCATCTTACAATTCTTCAGCTAAGGCAATCATTTCAGCGAGATCTAAAACTTGCACAGTATCCTCTTTCTCACGGTTTTTTACACCATCAGTGAGCATGGTATTGCAAAATGGACAGCCTGCGACGACGATTTCAGATCCGGTTTCAAGCGCCTGATCTGCGCGAACGTGATTGATTTCAGCGTCGCCCTTTTCAGCATCTTTAAACATCTGAGCACCTCCAGCACCGCAGCAAAGACCGTTTTGTTTGCAGCGACGCATTTCCTTGAGTTCCACATCTAGCTTCTCCAATAATGCGCGCGGTGCCTCATATTCGTCATTCGCGCGACCGAGGTAACATGGATCATGGAAGGTGATTTTCTTCCCTTTGAACGTACCGCCCTCAATTTTCAAGCGACCCTCTTTCATGAGGCTATTCAGGAATTGGCTGTGGTGTTCTACTTTGTAGTTCCCGCCCAATTCTGGATACTCATTCTTCATCGTATTGAAACAGTGTGGACATGTCGTCACGATGTGTTGCACGTCGTAGGCGTTGAGTACCTGAATGTTCATCATCGCCTGCATCTGAAAGAGAAACTCATTTCCTGCACGTTTCGCTGGATCGCCCGTACAGCCTTCTTCAGTCCCAAGCACGGCAAAGCTTACCCCAGCATGGTGTAAAATTTTAGCCATGGCTTTGGTAATCTTCTTTGCGCGGTCGTCAAAGCTTCCGGCACAACCCACCCAGAAAAGTACTTCTGGGGCTTTGCCTTCAGCGGTCATCTGAGCAAGTGTAGGTACGGTAAAATTCATCGTTCTAAAGTTTTATTCTGTGTGTTAGGTGCGCAGAAGGGGACAGGGTCTAGTCTTCAAAAACCTGGATGGTGGTGTTTTTATCTACCAAGTCGGTAAACTTACCCGTGTAACGCGTAGCACGTACAATGTGGTTGTCTACCCAATGGTAGTTTCCTCCACGAGGCTTACCCATCAACAGGCCGTGCCATTTAAATCCATGAGTTTTTAGCCACTGCTCGGTCACTTCACGGTGTTCCTCTGTACGTGAGGTGAAGAAGGTGATGACATGACCTTCGTCGTACCATTTGTTCAAGGTATCTAGAGCATCCGGGTACACTGCAGCTGTAGCCATGCGTTCCGGCTCTTCGTTTGGAATATCGTCACAGATGGTGCCATCGATGTCGATCAGGTAATTCTTTACCTCTTCAGGAAGCATCGGACTGATCAATTGTCCATCTTCAGAGGCCTCACGTAGTAGTTTGTCGATGTGAGCGTTTGCGCTTTTTTCCATGTGTTTTTTTTGATTGGAGCGTTATCGAATTCCTGTGTGTATTTGGGTCGTAAGTTGGGTGTTATTCGTTGATCCAATTCGCGCGGTCCATCTGAGAGAAAGGCCAAGGCGCGCCATTGTTTTCAACGTTGCTCATCATGGCATTCAGCTCCGCAGGAGCGCTGCTTTCTTCCATCGTAGCATAGTTCCGAAGCTGCATGATGATGTTTAGTGGATCAATGTCCACGGGGCAGGCCTGTACACAAGCGTTACAGCTGGTACACGCCCACAATTCTTCTTGCGTGATAAAATCTCCGAGCAAGCTTTTACCGTCGTCTTTGAATTCGCCATTTGTCGCAATGTTTTGACCAATCTCTTCAATGCGATCGCGCGTATCCATCATGATCTTTCTGGGACTCAGCTTTTTACCGGTAAGATTTGCAGGACATTCACTCGTACATCTACCACATTCTGTACAGGTATATGCATTCAATAGGTTGACCCAGCTCAAATCCATAGCATCCTTGGCGCCGAATCGCTCTACGGGTGCATCTGCTTCAGGTGCGGGTGCGGCGAAAGGATCGACATTCGGATCCATCATCATCGAGACCTCTTTGGTAACGGCCGCGTTATTGGCAAAACGGCCCTTGGCTTCAAGGTTCGCGTAATACGTATTTGGGAAGGCCAAAATGATGTGGAAGTGCTTGGAATATGGCAAGTAATTCAAGAAGGACAGGATCCCCAAGATATGCACCCACCAAAAGGCGCGCTCTGCGATGTGCAAACCGCCCTCAGACAATCCGCTCCACAAAGGGGCAATTAGCGAGGAGATCAAAAAGCTATGCGAAGCACCTTCCATGTTCTCTTCAACCGCGTTCATATTTAGCAGCGCGAACATCAGTGCGACTTCGATGTACAAGATGGTATTCGCATCTTTAAACGGCCATCCTTTCATTTCAGGTTTATGGAAACGATCAATCTTCATTACGTTTCTTCTCCACCAAAACGCACCTACAGTGATCAGCGTCAGCACGGCGAGTACTTCGAAGAAGGAAATCACCACGTCATATGAGCTACCGAAGAAAGGAGCGAAGAAACGGTGGGTACCGAATAAACCGTCCACGATGATTTCAAGCACCTCTATATTTATAATCAAAAAGCTCACATACACCACGAAATGCAAAGCTCCAGCAACAGGTTTTGCCTGCATCTTGCTTTGGCCGAATGCAACGCGCAGCATGTTGTTGAGACGCTCGTTCTTTCTGTCTTTGCGATCGATATCGCGCCCAAGGTTGATGTTTTTCTTGATCTGACCTACGTTCTTGGCAAAGAATCCTATGGCTGCAGCTAATGCAAGCGCGAAGAGCAACTGTGGGAGATAAGACATATACTTACTGGTTTTTCTGATCGAGTTCACGCTCTATGGCTTGAATCTCTTCTTCTGTGTATCTCGTTCTAGCACCAAAGACACTGACGTGCAAGTACTTGTTCGGGTTGTATTTGATATCGAGTAGCAGACGGTTTAGATTCTCGGTCGCTTCAACCATGTTGTTGTACACGTCCTTATCACTGATCAATTTTGACGCGGTGCCTTCGCCATCTTGAAGTTCACCCAACAGCTGATCAAAACGTGAGGTGATGCTCTCTAAGTTATTGACGGTTTCCGTGAGTTTCGCACCGGCTAGGCTGTCTGAAATAGCTTCAATGTTCGTGATGGTCGAGCTGATATCGTCTCCGCGAGCAGCAAGATCTTCGCTTAAGCTTCTGAAGTTGGTGCTGATCTCGTCAAAATTGGTTTTGTTATCGTGGAGGTAGGACGAAATCTCTGCGGCACTTTCTTCAACGCTCTGGAACGTTTTATTGATGCTCTCAAAGGTGGATTTAAAGTTATCGCTGGTCTTGGCATCTAGAAATCCGGAGGCAAGTCCGATCACTGTATCTAAAGTACCTAGCAGTTGCTCGGTACGTGCTTTGATCGGGGCGAGTTGCATGTTGACCTCTTCGGTTAAATCACGCTCAGCATCGCCTCGAAGTGTATCGCCGCTCATCGCTAGTGGCTCACCGGCTTTAGTGTGGAGCGAAACGCTTTTTTCACCCATGATGCTCGAAGAATAGACCTTGGCGATAGTTCCTTTAGTGATGGGGTAGTCGGTGTTGATCTGAAGTCCTACCGCCAGTCGGCCAGAACCGTCGGGTAAAAATTCGATGGAATTCACTTGACCGATCTGAAAGCCATTGACGGTGACCGGACGAGTTTCGATGAGTCCTTCGGTGTTGTCATATACGACATAAAATTTCCGTTGCGTGGAGAAAATATCTTCACCCTTGAGGTAATTGATTCCCCAGTAGAGGAGGACTATTCCAAGGACAATCGTGAACCCTATTTTAAATTCTGTCTTCAA
>CATITW010000004.1 GCA_949547975.1 Cryomorphaceae bacterium
ATTCCTTCGTCGGAAATCCCAAAAATGACATCCTCTCGGGAATCACCGTTGCTTTAGCTCTTGTACCTGAGGCTGTTGCCTTCGCCTTTGTGGCAGGCATCGATCCACTCGTGGGACTTTACGGCGCATTTATGATGGGACTGATCACTAGTTTGTTTGGCGGTCGTCCGGGAATGATCTCAGGAGCCACTGGCGCCATGGCTGTTGTGATGGTGCACCTGATCCAGCAAGGAAATATCGTCGGCGCGGAATTGGCAGAACCCGTAACAAATCTGGGACTCTACTGGCTCTTTATCACACTCCTTTTCGTGGGTGGAATTCAAATTCTCGCCGGACTATTCAAACTTGGAAAATTCGTCCGACTGATCCCCCATCCAGTCATGATGGGGTTCGTAAACGGTCTAGCCATCGTCATCTTCTTAAGCCAATTAGGCATGTTCACCCGTATCATAGATGGCGAAAAGTCTTGGATCCAAGGCGCGGAACTCTTCACCATGCTTGGCCTAGTAGGACTCACCATGGCTATTATGTGGTTACTTCCGAAAGTCACTAAAGTCGTACCAGCAGCCCTCGCAGGAATCATCGTCGTTGCAGCCATCGCTATCGGTTTCGGTCTAGACGTGAGCACCGTAGGTTCTTTCATCCGCGAAGGCGGCGGCGAAGGACTCAAAGGCGGCCTTCCTACCTTCCAAATCCAAATCTTCGACTACTTCGGTAGCATCCAAGGCCACTGGGGCACTGTCCTCTCTACAGCTTTCTTACTAGCCGCTGTAGGTCTGATCGAATCGCTTATGACCCTCAACCTCGTGGACGACCTCACAGAAACACGCGGCTCGGGGAATCGCGAATGTATCGCTCAGGGCTCCGCAAACCTATTAAACGGATTGTTCGGCGGTATGGGCGGTTGCGCTATGATCGGACAAAGCATCATCAACGTCAACTCTGGCGGCCGTGGTCGCCTTTCTGGCATCGTAGCAGCGATGGGCTTACTCTCCTTCATCTTATTCGGTGCCCCACTGATCGAACAAATCCCTATCGCCGCACTCGTAGGTGTCATGTTCATGGTCGTGATCGGTACGTTTGCTTGGTCGAGCTTTAGAATCTTACGCAAAATTCCGGTTGCTGACGCAATAGTGCTCATCGCCGTGAGTGCCATCACTGTTTGGCAAGATTTGGCCATCGCCGTGATTGCCGGGGTGATCATGAGCGCACTGAAATTTGCCTGGGAAAACGCGACCCGCATTCGTGCACGTAAACGCCTCAAGGAAGACGGAACGAAGGTCTACGAGATCTGGGGTCCCCTATTCTTCGGTTCCACGCAATCTTTCGCTGAGAAATTTGACGTCAAAGGAGATCCTGAGCGTGTAGAGATCGACTTTATCGAAAGCCGAGTGAGCGATCACAGCGGTATGGAAGCGCTCGAACGCATCATGGACAAATACATCGAGGCCGACAAAAAAGTCACCCTCACCCACCTGAGTCCAGAATGTCAAGCTTTGCTTAAAAAGGCGAATCCAAACTTCGAAAAGTACATCGAGAGTTCCATCGAAGATCCGCGCTACCACGTAGTCACGGACCTGATGGACGCCGAAGTCTAAATCTTAGCTCGTGGCGGTAGCTAGGGCTTCTTTAGCGCGTTTGAACTGATCTTCGAGGTGCTCTAGTGGCAATGCTCCGCTGGAGAATTTCACATAACGACCGGCACTATCTGCAAGAACGAGCGTTGGGAAACCCGTTACCTCCAGGTGCGCCGTTAGCTGAAAGCCTTGCTGCATCTGTGCTTCGATTTTTTCAGAAACGACATCGCTGAGCCACTGAGCCCGGTCCAGACCTAGAGCAGCAGCAACGTTTGCAAGCCCCTCCTGATCGCGAGGTGCTGTACCGTCAACATACACGGCGCTGTGCAAGGCGCTAGCAAATTCGTACGCGCGTTCCGGAGCTTGTTGCACCATCGCTAAATGCGCTTTGGCCAAAGGAATACTATCGAAAATTGCGGTGCCTTCCTTCATAGTTCCTTCGAGGAAACCCGCACCGAACTTTACGCCTGTGCGCTCTTCGACATCTTTATACGCTTCGGAAATATATCCAGCTACCTCGCCGATCGGACCGACGCGATCGCCGGTGATCATACCGCCGTTAACGACCTGAAGCTGGAACTCGTTTGGGTGATTTTCAAGGAAGGTAGCGAAGGTCTTGGTGAATCCGAAGCACCATCCGCACAACACGTCATAGGCGTAAAAAAGGGTGTAATCTGCCATTTGAATTTTGATTAGGTAAGGGGGTTAAAGGTAGCGGACAGGACTGAGGAGACCGCATTGTTCAAAAGTTTATGTTTAGAACAATTCCACGATTCGTACCTTAGTTCCTTAGCGGAAAGCACCCAAAAGCGCCCGCTCCTGCCCCATCCATGGAGACCATCAAAGAACGTATTTACACCCTCACCAAGCTCAATCAAAGCATTGAGAACCTGGTCACGCGCGAGCTGAGCTTTAAAACGTTCTGGATCAAATGTCAGATTGCAAAGATCAACTCCAAAGGCGGGCATCATTACCTAGAGCTTATGGATTCCGACGGGGGTCAAAAAACTGCCGTAGCCCGTGGTATCATTTGGCGTCTTACATACGAAGACATACAACATGAGTTTGGTGCCCTCGGTCTTCGTATGGAAGAAGTGTTGAAGCCGAACATGGAAATCACCATTCAGGTCCGAGTGAACTTTCACAAGTTGCACGGTCTGAGCTTGCACATACTTAAAGTAGATCCCAACACGGTGATCGGCGATATCGAACAGCAAAAGCGGGAGACGCTGGAGCGTTTGAAAAAAGAGGGACTGCTCGACATGCAGCAGCGCTTGTATCTCGGGCCGATCGCGGTAAAAATTGGTATTGTAGGGTCACCGGAGACTTCGGGATTCAACGATTTTGTCAAGGAACTAGAGCACAACGCGATTTTCACCTCGTTCCAAATCAAAGTATTTGAAGCTTCCGTGCAGGGAGAACGCGCCGTTCATTCTGTGGTTTCTGCGATCAAAGAGGCGGGGAAATGGGATGTAGATGCCATCGTTGTGGTTCGCGGAGGGGGTTCTAAGATGGACTTGCACGTTTTCAACCACTACGACATTTGTAAGGCGATCGCTTATTCGAGGGTGCCGGTGTTGGTCGGAATTGGTCACGAGACGGACCAAACCTTAGCGGATAGCGTGGCCTTTCGAAGTGAGAAAACGCCGACTGCTGCAGCGAAATTTTTCTATTTATCGATCGGAATATTCAAGGGAAACCTGAACGAAACACTCGCCAAAATTCGCCGAACCGCCGAGATGTACGTGTATCAGACGAGGGAGGAAACACAGATGTACCAGAAGCGCATCTTCGCACATGCGGACCATATCATCACTGGACTCGAGCGCCTGATCACTTCGACAGAGGCGACCTTGAGGTCTTCTTCGGCCGCTATGCTTGTCCACCATAAGGACCATATCGCACTGAAGCTCTCGAGCCTGTTCACTAGAGCCATGGACCAGCTGAGCGTGGGAGAACGCAACCTACAACAGACCCTTCAAACTACCATCGAAGGGACGCAGCGCTCCTTGCAATCTAAAGCGGAAGAAGTAAATGCGCTTCGAAACAGTGCAGTGAATTCGAGCTTGAATTTTGTACAAACCGACCAGCTTCGAGAGGTGCGGCAGGCACAGGGCTTATTAGCGATTCGCGCGGAGTATCTGTGGAGGAATGCAGCGGAGACTGTGGGTTTTCTGGAAAAGAAAATTGACTTAGTGAATCCTAACCAGCTGTTTACCAAG
>CATITW010000005.1 GCA_949547975.1 Cryomorphaceae bacterium
AAAAAATAACTCTGATCCTTGTTCGGATCTAAGCCACTCAACAAATGATGCGTTTGGCTACCATCAGGCCCTACTGTGGTCGATTTACGCACATAATGACCGGTAGCCACATAATCTGCTCCCAGCGAGAGTGCCGTCTTCAAGAACAAATCGAACTTGATCTCTCGGTTACAGAGCACATCTGGATTCGGGGTTCTACCACGTTCATACTCGCTAAACATATAATCTACGATACGCTCCTGATACGAGGCGCTCATATCGATCACTTGGAATGGAATCCCCAATTTATTCGCCACCTGCATGGCGTCATTGCTGTCTTCCACCCAAGGGCATTCATCGTGAATGGTCACCGACTCATCCACCCAGTTTCGCATGAACAGTCCGATCACGCGATACCCTTGTTTTTGAAGCAGATACGCAGTGACGGAAGAATCTACTCCACCGCTAAGTCCAACAACTACAGTCGTTTCATTCTTCGGCTTGTCCATCGCTGTAGGTTGTTTCGCTTTCTAAGGTTCCGTATCTATAGGTTTCTTTCGATACTACTCGGTTGTCTTCGAAATAGTACCAAACCCCGTGTTTCTTACTTTTATGGTAGCCGCCCTTGGCAATCATTTTCGCCGATTCATCATAGTAGACACACTCCCCTTCGAGCATTCCATCGGTATAACTTCCCTTGGTTCTAAGCGTTCCGTTGTCCCATTTACGGATCCATCGGCCGTCCTCTACCCCATTTTTAAAGTCTACGATTTCAGCAATTTTACCATTTTCCCAGTACGTCATTCGCGGCCCGTCTAAGGTCCCAACACGATAGGATTCACGCTGGGTAAGCAGTCCTTTACGCGAGAAATAGGTCCAAACGCTGTCCTTTAACTGCTTGTTATAGAGCCCTTCAGCTTGTTTGACACCGCTCGCGTGATACGCTGTTGCATACCCAATTCCGCTTTCGCCTCGGTACACAATCTCTGACATTTTACCCCCTTCGCGTTCAAAGAAATAGGTAAACGTACCTACGGGAACATCATTTTTAAACGTTCCTGTGTATCTGATTTTTCCGCTATCGTACGTCTTTTGCCATTTGCCTTGTTTCAACCCTTTGGAATCCAAGTGATTGTTCTGTGCAAAGCCCAATGTGCAAAGCAATACTGCTACAAGTGAAAAGAGTGATTTCATACCACAAAGATATTGCCTTTTACCGACTAAAAACGGCAAAGGTGGGTTCGTATTGCACACCGATCACCCAAGGGTTGTAGGCTCCGGGTCCGAAGTACTTTTTCCTCGCAAGAACAGTCCATCTGTTTTTTCCAGCGCCTTGCAGGGAATACTGCGCTCCAACTGCTGCGGCTAAACCTTTATTGGTCTCTATGCCTCCTCCACCTGCGGCTACTAATGAAGCGTTCCAACCGAGGATGTGCTGCCCTTTGTGCACCAAGTCTTGGTAGATTCCAAACATACCTTCCGCATAAGCGCCGTAACCACCTGTTGCCGCCCAAAGTGTTTCTCCACTGACCCAAAAGTTTTGAGCAACACGGAGTTTGGTACCTAAAAATATCGAACCCATCGGCTGGTAAGGAAGACCATTGCGATCGATGCCCTCCTTCAAATTCCATCGCGAACCGATGATTAGTGGCAGATCTACGGTAGCCAATTCTTCTTTCGGCGTCCACTGTGCAGATGGAGTGGATACAAAACCAAAATTGGTCTGGAAAGGAACCCGGTAGGACACCTCTAACAATGGAGCTTGCATCGACGTTTGAAGTGCATCCCAATAGTTGTAAGAAATTTCAATCCGATCAAAAAGTCGAACTCCTGCTCCAACCGCAGTAGAAATACCACCGCCTGTTTCCACAGAACCGCCGCCGCCTGAACCTAACTGTCCACGAATAAATGCGTTATAAGGACCTGAGCCGAACACTTTGGTGAAACCTGCTTTGTAGTCCATAAAGCCATCTGTAGATCCTACCGCGGAAGCTCCCAGCTGGAGGTCCAACTCCAAGTTCTCCTGTAGCTCTTGAGTGAAACGGACCCCGGTATACAAACTGTTGCCGCGTTCAGAAATGCGCGTGGCATCCAGAGCATCGAATAAAAACACACTGCCAATGATGGAGACTGCTCCCGGAAAGAGTGCTACAGTTCCTCCGCTTGGTTGCCATTCGTACGGCATGCTATAGCTAAAATTAACACCAGGATGGTGCGAATAGATGGTGCCTGAAGGAAAATCAAGCGTACTATAGGTGATGAAAAGTCGACTGCTACTGGATAAGGACCTACCTATACCCGCTTCAAGACGGTACATTAATCCGTCTCCATCAGGAGCACCGGCGCCTCCTCCAGTAGCTACGCTGAGCCCGGCATACGTATTCCAGGCCTTGAAGTTTTTTTCGGCGCGAGCGTGTAGTCCAAAAACGTAAAACCCGCCATAGTTGCCAAAAACCGCACTTTGGGTTTCTAAGCCTCCAGCAAGCTGAAGTGTAGGAAACTCCTTTTGAATCAAAAACCGCTGCGTCACCCAGCTCATAGGCGTGGGACCCTGAAGCTGCTCAAACTGATGCTCAACCATTGTGCGTTGAGCAGTCGTTGTGAACGGGCTTATCGTACATAGAACAAATACTAGAATCCGAGCGTACCTCATGTTGTAAAAGTATAAAAGCCCGCCTTTCGGCGAGCTTTTACATGAAGTCTTTTAAGTGTATTGGTTTGGAGCCTAGTATAACTTATACATCAAACCGATGCTGACTTCACTGTCGTTCGGTACGGGGGTTACGAAGACTTGCGGTCCTACGGTGAGCTTTTCTGTGATTTTGTAGCGCAGTGAAGCTCTAGATCCGATATGTAAAGGGTACACTGGAGCGTTGTAAATCAAACCTGTAGTCCATGCCCCAGCAGAAACGGTTCCTTCCCATTTCGGGAATTCAACACCTCTCCATAAGTAGCGTAAACCCACGTAAAATTTATCCGTAGTGTTCCCAAAATGAGCAATATCAGTTTGTGCGAATCCTTCGATACCGACTCCCATATCTAGTTCAGCAGCAGCCGTAAGCTGATGTGAGTGGAATCCGAAGTAGTACCCTAGTTCGTATTGCGTTGGAAAATTGATCGACTGAGCGCTTGCTGTTACAGCGGTAAAAGCGAATGCGACGGTAAGTAGTAGCTTTTTCATTTCGTAGTATTAATAACTTATGTTCACTCAAAGGTAATTGAATTTACATACGATTAAATACTA
>CATITW010000006.1 GCA_949547975.1 Cryomorphaceae bacterium
ACATAGTTTGTAATGTCAACCACATTGTTTTTCGGAGTTAAACCGATGGATGTCAAGCTGTTCTTTAACCAGTCTGGGCTTTCGGCTACCGTCACATTTGTAAAATGTGTACCGTAATAGGAAGGACAACCTTCGTCTTCCAGTGAAAGTGTCAGCTCGTTTGAGCCGCTATCAGGTAGAGTGTTTTCCGGGGTTAGTAAGTCGGGTGTATACTCCTTCAAGCTCAAGAGCGCTGCGCGTAAATCGCGTGCAACACCGATATGTCCCATAGCATCTGTTCGGTTGGGAGTTAAGCCAATTTCGAACACAAAATCACTCTCCAATTCGAACACTTCCGCGCAAGGAGTACCTGGAACTAGTTTTTGGTCCAAAACCATAATGCCGTCGTGGCCTTTTCCGAGTCCAAGCTCATCTTCGGCACAAATCATCCCGAGGCTCACTTCGCCGCGTATCTTTCCTTTTTTGATCTTTAATTCTTCGCCTTGCGGATAAAGCACAGTGCCTACTGTCGCAATCGGAACTTTTTGTCCAGCAGCGACATTCGGCGCTCCACATACAATCTGCACGGGTTCTTCTGCTCCGATATCTACCGTAGTGACACGCAAGCGATCTGCATTCGGATGCTGCTCACAGGTGAGAACATGACCTACGACTACGCCGCGAAGCCCGCCTTTAATAGACTCTACTTCAGTAACGCCTTCCACCTCAAGACCGGTGTCAGTGAGGAGTTCATCCACGCGTTTTGGATCGAGAGTTACGGGGAGATAGCGCTTCAGCCAATTGTAAGAAATGTTCATGGAGCTTGAATTTCAATAAGCGCCAAAGTTACACTTCCGACTAAGAACTTACAACGGGGTAGGGCGCGGTGTTAGAACATTTTGTAAAGGACCAGTCCGTAGATGGCAAAACGTAAAAAACGCACTAGTGTAAGCAGGGCGAAGGCTCTGAAAGGAAACTTATTTATGCCGCATAATTGGCACACGATAGGGTAGGGCAAAGGGGTCAGCGCTGCGATAATGATCAGCAACCCACCAAATCTTTTGAGCTGTCGCATTGTGGAGGCGTAGCGCAGCACAAGTCGTTCACGGATGATTTTCCGAGTAGCTAAATAGCGTCCAATGAAATAAGAGCTTAGCCCACCGATGTAGCTGATCGAAGCTAAAAGAGCGAGCGTCCAGACTGGGAACTCGGTTTCATCCGCCCAAACAATCAAAATTTCTGGTGACACCAGTCCAATGCTAATCTCTGAAGCAAAGAAAATGGCAATTAACCCTTCCGCGGATAAGGTCTTGGTCAGCCAAGCCGTGGCGGAATCGATGTCTATAATGAAGGTGTCGATCAAGTAGAATAGCGAAATAATGCCAACAACTGAACCGATCAGTTTACTTACATTTTGACGTATAAAGGTATACCCGCCAGTGCGTTGCAAAAGAATATGATACAGTTTAAGCAAGCGCTTGAAGCGTGTCGGCATATTACGAGATTCTGTTCCATCCCCATTGGTGCTTGTACAGCGCAGTCCAATGTTCTTTGATGGAAACGTGGTGGGGTTTTGTGAGTTGTGGGTCTTCGCTCAATAACTGTTCCACGACATGCCTTGACCACGTTAAAATCTGTCCGTCATTTGTTAAAGAAGCCAATTTAAAGGCCATCTGCCCGCTTTGGCGCGTTCCCATCATATCACCAGGACCACGGAGCTGCATATCCACTTCCGCAATTTCGAATCCATCCTGAGTTCGGACCATCGTCTCTAAACGGGTCTTTCCATCGGAGGAAAGTTTAAAGGAGGAAACCAGGATACAAAAGCTCTCATCACTTCCGCGACCCACGCGTCCGCGCAACTGGTGCAGCTGACTCAGACCAAATCGCTCGGAGTTTTCTATCACCATGACAGAGGCATTGGGAACATTCACCCCGACTTCGATCACGGTAGTTGCCACCATGATTTGTGCCTTCCCGGAAGCGAAACGTTGCATCTCACCTTCCTTTTCTTGGGGATGCATTCTGCCATGCACTACCGCAATCTGATATTCAGGACGGGGGAAATCGCGAAGCAGCTGTTCGTAGCCTTCTTGAAGGTTTTTTAAATCCAGCGTATCGCTTTCTTCGATCAGTGGAAAAACGACATACACTTGCCGACCCTTGGCTATTTCCCGCTTGATAAACCCGTTCAGCTTAAGACGATTTTTATCGTACAAGTGCATGGTTTTAATGGGTTTTCGTCCGGGCGGTAATTCATCGATCACACTCACGTCTAGATCGCCATATAGGCTCATAGCCAAAGTCCGGGGAATCGGAGTAGCGGTCATTACTAGGACATGGGGAGGATGGGCGTTTTTCTTCCACAAACGCGCACGTTGAGCCACACCAAACCGGTGCTGTTCGTCGATCACTGCAAGACCGAGATTGGCAAATTTCACCGTGGGCTCTATGAGTGCATGCGTCCCGATCAGAATTTGCAAGGACCCATCACCAAGCCCTTGGTGAATCACTGCACGTTCCGCAGATTTTGTGCTCCCAGTGAGTAAGGCAATCTGTATTCCAGCCGGTTCACAAAGTTCCTTTAAACCATGGTAATGCTGGGTTGCGAGAATCTCAGTGGGCGCCATAAGGGCGGCCTGAAACCCGTTGTCAATCGCTAACAACATGGCCAGTAGCGCCACGATCGTTTTTCCACTACCGACGTCTCCTTGTACGAGCCGATTCATTTGCGCACCCGTTCGTACATCTGCGCGTATTTCTTTGACAACGCGTTTTTGAGCCCCGGTCAGTTCAAAGGGAAGGTGATTGTTATAAAAGTCAAGAAATGTCGACCCTACCTCTGCAAATTTGTACCCTTTAATGGCAGTTTTTTGCTTCATTTTATTGCGAAGCTGAGTCAATGAAAGGAAGAAGAATTCCTCAAATTTTATTCGACGCTTTGCTGCCTCAAGATGGTCTCTAGATTTTGGAAAGTGAATCCAGGCCAGTGCTTGCGCCTTACTGATGAGTTTGTTTTGTACTCGAAATTCCTCCGAGAACGGATCAGTAATCTGCGCCAATTCATTCTGCAATACTCCCTTCACAACTTTTTGCAGCCCCTTCGAATGCAGTCCCTTGCGCGTAAGTTTGTCCGTCGTGGAATACACCGGCTCTAAAGCACTCGCGATATCATCGATCGCAGGCGCAGAAATCTCTGGGTGCGGCAGGCTGATCTTCCCGTTGAAATTGTTGATTTTCCCATAGACCACGAGTGGAACACCAATCTTGAGTGACTTTTTTACCCACTTCGCGCCTTTGAACCAAACCAATTCAATGTGTCCTTTGCCATCCGTAAACGTAGCTACCAGACGTTTGTTCCGTGCTCCAGCACCAAGCTCCTCAACGGCCGTGATCTGGCCCTTAAGCTGCACTTCACCTTGAATTCCAGCGAGTTGCCCTATCTCGTGGTACTGCGTTTTATCGACGTACCGAAAGGGGTAATGTTCCAAGAGCGCCATCGTAGTGCGAATACCGAATTCTTCCGCAAGAACGGCCGCTCGGTCCGGTCCTACACCGGGTGCATAAACGATTGGATTAGAAGTGATGCTCATCGACGTAAAAGTAAGTATCTTTTGGCCCAGAAAAATGCAAAATCAAAGCACAAATATATTCCGCTTGATCACCTTGATCACTGACGCAATCCTATTGCTCGTGTTGTTCGTGGCGATCGGTTTTTGGCGTTTTGAAGACTTGCGTATTTCAAACCCCGAGTACTACAACTACTACCTTCAACTCCTTGTACTCACCTTGGTCTCCTGGTACGCCGGTGGTCGATGGGCCGGGATTTTTACCTACACGAGCGGTCTCGAACGGCGCAATGTGACGGCCAACCTTGTCCGTGGTGCATTGGTTCAAATTTCGATCCTCGCAATCATTGTCATCGGCTTAAAAGGCTATTATTACAGCCGTATTTTCCTCGCCAGTTACCTCGCCAGCTTATACATAGTCGCCTGGGTATACCGCATCTTTTTGGTCCAATTTCTCCGCGCCCAAATGGCTCGTGGTAAATGGCAGCGTACCTTTGTTTTGCACGGTACCCATACCACAAGCGAAGCATTGATCCGACTGACCACCCTTCGCCCCGAGCTCGGGTGGAAATATTTGGGAGCTGCAGACCCATCAACGCTCGCCGCTACGGACGAGCTGATCTGTGCGTACGCTCCGGGAACTAGTGAATTTGATGCGGCAGAGAATTGGTCTTTAGAACGCGGCATTCGTTTCAGGTTCTTACCCGATATGGGACCTCGTTACGCAGGCCAGCTGTTCTTAGAGAACCTAGAAGGCATACCCATGTTCAGCCAGCGCAAGGAGCCACTCTCGAACACTACAAATGCCGTCTTAAAAAGAATATTCGACCTTGTGTTCACCGCTCTAGGAATACTATTCGTATTGAGTTGGTTACTCCCCATCATTCTACTACTCCAAGTTTTAACAGGGACCATCAAGCCCTTGTTTATTCAACAACGCGAGGGGTTGTCGGGGCGTACCTTTAGCGTATGGAAGTTTCGTACGATGAATGCAGATGGAGCTTCAAACGCCTTTCAACGTTGGATGCGCAGAATAGGTGTAGATGAATTGCCTCAGTTGTTCAATGTTCTAATTGGTCATATGTCTTTGATTGGCCCACGTCCGCACACCCCAGGAGATGGCGCTGACTACTACCAAAAAGTGAGCACCTATAAAATCCGGTACTGGGCGAAACCAGGACTAACCGGACTAGCACAAACACGTGGCTTACGCGGAGGTGGGGCTGCAGCGACTGATGAGCTCTTGGAGGAGCGCATTCGAGCGGATGTCTATTACATTGAAAATTGGTCCTTAGTTCTGGACCTGAGAATATTGATTGAAACTGTAGTTCGAACGCTTTTTGTTCCTTCTACGCTACAACCCAAAGCACGATGAAATACCCAAATCTTCTAGAGAACTTTAAAACCTACGTCCAAATCGATACGCAGAGCGATCCGCATTCATCGAGCGTTCCTTCCACTGAAAAGCAGAAGGATCTAGGGCGACTTTTGGTCGATCAGTTATTAGAATTGGGGGTTTCAGATGCACACATGGACGACAAAGGCTACATCTACGCCACAGTTCCTGCTACTTCAGGTTTAGAGAAAGCCCCAGCCGTGTGCTTTTGCGCACACATGGATACCTCACCGGAATACAGCGGTAAAGGGGTAGTACCTGTACTGCATGAAAACTACGACGGAGGCGACATTGCACTTCCGAAAGGAGATATCGTACTAACTACGAAAGCGTTTGGCCCATTAAAGGAAATGAAAGGCCATACCATTATTACTTCAGACGGGTCCACCTTACTCGGTGCAGATAATAAGGCAGGGGTTGCTGAAATTATGTCCGCAGCAGCCTTTTTAATGAAGAGTGATACACCACATGCGGCCATGAAAATCCTCTTCACACCGGACGAAGAGATTGGTCGAGGGGCGGACCATGTTGACCTTGAGAAGCTTGGAGCAAAGTTCGGGTACACCATGGACGGCGCCACCAAAGGGTCTTTGGAAGATGAAACATTTAGCGCCGATGGAGCTACTGTTATTTTTAGAGGAGCCAATACGCATCCTGGATTCGCCCATAAAAAGATGGCGAATGCCATGAAGGCCGCCGGGGTATTTCTTGCTTCATTACCTCGTCAAGAATGGGCACCCGAGTCGACTAAAGGGGAACAGGGCTTTGTCCACCCCTATGAAATCTCAGGTGGGGTAGAGGAGGTTCGTATTACGATGATTTTACGTTCGTTCGATACGCCAGAGCTAGAAGACTATGCAGCCTTGTTAACGGCGCTAGCAAAACAGGCATCAAAGGCAGTTAAACGCACAAGTTTCGAAATCCAAACTGCAGTGCAGTATCGCAATATGAAAGAGATTTTGGACCAGCATCCTGAAGTCGTACGTTACGCTGAGCGCGCCATTGAAGCATCAGGATTGCCGGTTCGTAAATCAAAGATTCGCGGCGGAACTGACGGATCGAAGCTCAGCTTTATGGGATTGCCTTGCCCGAACATATTCGCAGGCGAGCACGCATTTCACAGTCCTTATGAATTCGTCTCTCTTCAGGATATGGAGAGTGCAACGGATGTGATTGTGAAACTTTTAGAATTGGTAGCAGAAGATTACCTCCCCGCGTAAGCTTTATTTAAGGCATCGGCTAAACGAACTCCCGCTTGTGCCAAACGCAAATGGAGTAGATCACTATGGTCGTAGATGTAACGATAGCCCATGCGCTCTCTGTCTCCCGTATTGTAGCACTGCTCGCGATACACTACACTTTCGCGTACCCAGTCCTTAACTTCTGAATTTCCCCAAGATTGAATGTCTTCGCGCTCACGAGAAGACATGATCCAGGTCGCATATTCAGTATAACTCATCTTCCAGTAATCAATCATCCCGCTGTCCCAGACACGGTGCAAATTCGACTTCTCCCAAAAGAAGGTGACTTTAACATCGTTTGCGCCGCGATCTTTACCGTTTCCGCAATGCAAAGGCTGGTGTACATCTCCGATAAGGTGAGCAATCACTTTTAGAGCAAAGGCCTCGTCAACACTGTACTGCTCTGTTTCAATCTCTTTAAGGTATTTCTCGATCGCCATCCAAACGTCGCCCTGTTCGGGGTGAACGTGTGAATCCATCGCATCTAATGATTCGACGGTACAATAGTGCAATGGTTTCAGCGAATCATAGGCAGCGTCACTTTTTATGAAATCCATCCAGTTCGCCGTCATTGCTAAATCTTCGCCTTCAAGGGCTGCGAGCACCTTCTTTTTTACATTTTTATCCAAATGATCCATCGCGATGTGCCCAACGATTCGGTGTCCCGTAAGTCCCCATGCGAATGAAGCTGTTGTAAAGAGTGCCGCAGTAAGTGTGAAAATAATCTTCTTCATGAATTACAATGCTGATGCTGGTTTTAAGTAGCCAATTATTCGGTCGTAACGTAAGCCCATTCCTCGGTTGTACATGATTAAAGAATAGTCGTTTCGGGTCTGCCAATGCGTCCCTTCCGTCATTTCTGTACTCACTCCGCCGTTGGAATCTGGATGTGCAAAGATATAATTATAGTACCCTTGCTTGAGCAATACTTGGCCTAAATAAGCGCCACGATTGCGGTCGTAAGAAAGTTTGAAATTCTCGCGTAACGACCAGTCAGAGAGCTGTCCGTACACATACACTGGCACCTCAAGCTCAGGGCTCTCGAAATAAAACTCCACCCAACAATAATCCCCGGCAAGATCCGGATTGCCCACGTCGGCGCGTTGAATGAGACGGCGACCGTTGATGTCGTTGTCAAAACTATACACCGAAATACTGCGGTTCTTCTTCTCGTTAAGATAGACGGTCCAACACGAGTCTAAGCGTGAAGTTTTTACACCAAGTCCTGTCTGGTTCAGCCTTTTCGTATCGAACGTATGGTATTCCACGCCTCCGTCAAATGCTTCTTCTCCCATAAAATTATATTCCAGGACCCCGTCATTTATAAAAGCGGGTTTCAGTTCTGTTTTTGCATTGTCCCAACGACGATTTTGCAGAATGCTGAGGTCCAAATCCTGATAATAGTCTTGAATAGGGTAGCCGGCCATAGAAACCCGAGCACTTACCTGTTGTTGCGAGGAAAAACCTTCCATATCTAGAGCTCTTCCTACGGTCACAGAAGGAACGACCAGATTCTCATAAACGATGAACCTTCGGCGTAAGACCAAATCTTCTGGATCATCGTTTTGATATACTTCAATAACGTAATTGCCACTTATGATGGGTTTTACATCGGCATTAGGTACAGTTACAGCATAGTGGGTATAAGGCACAAAAGTCCCGATGCTTATGGCGAAGTTGTTCAAATAGTTACCCTCAAATCCTCGGAGGTATTGGTTGATCAATAGTTCTGATCGTGTCCAATTTTTGGTACAATGGAAAATCCGGTACGCATAGTTGTTCCACTCATACGCCATATCGTCAAAACTCAGTTCTAGTCCTTTCGAGGCTCCCAATTCGTACGCCGGAAAGTCGAGAGGTGCTCCAACCGGCGCAATCTGAATGGTTTTAAGGTAGTCAAAGGCCGTGGTATCCCGAAGAACTTGGCTTTTCAAACCACTGAATGTCAGTATACAAGTAAGTAAGAGGAACTTTTTAACAGTCATGTTGCAGAAATAATCGTGTCCAAGGTACAATTCGTCCTTAATAAACGTGGAAAAAACACAAACGTATCCTAATTTCGCAAAACCAAAATCATACTGAAACGTACGATGTCTCAATCCTTTAAGATTCGCAAGGGTCACAATATTAAGCTCGTTGGCGACGCTCCTAAAAATGACTTAGGAAATGTCTCGTCAACTACTTATGCGGTGAGCCCTTTAGATTTCCCAGGCATCACGCCAAAATTGGCAGTGAAAGCTGGTGAAAAAGTCCAAGCGGGCGACGTTCTATTCTTTGACAAGGATCGTCCGGAAGTAAAAATTTGTTCTCCCGTCTCAGGTGAGGTAGCAGAAGTAAAGCGTGGTGCAAAGCGCAAGATTCTACAGGTTGTAGTTCTTGCTGATAGTGTCATCACGTATGCAAGCCATGGCTCGTTTGACTTAAAGTCAGGCGATCGTGGGGCAGCTGCTGACCACTTTGCTAAAACCGGTGTAGGAGCGTTGATAACCTCTCGCCCATATGGGGTAGTAGCAGGGATGAGCGAAGAGCCTCGTGACATTTTTGTCAACGGTGTTCAGAGCGGTCCACTTGCAGGTGATCTTGCTTACCAGATCGAGGGGAAAGATGCTGAAATTGCTGCGGCAATCGAAGCGTTAGCCTTGATGACTACCGGAAAGGTGTATGTCAGCCAAGACGCTGATGCTCCTAGTATTGCAGCATTGAACCACGAAAAAGCGACAGCACTTACATTCTCAGGGAAGCATCCCAAAGGTTTAGTAGGTAGCCAGATTGCTCAAGTTGCACCTATCAATAAAGGTGATATCGTTTGGACAGTAAATGCCATCGATCTTCCTGTTATTGGACGTGCATTCTTGAAAGGCGAATACGCTCCACAATACAAGGTAGTCGTGGCAGGTTCGAAAATTACAAAGCCGGGCTATGCAACTATAACGCAAGGTGCAAACCTAGCATCGTTTATAGGCAGTCACGTAAATACGGACAACACACGCATTATCGCTGGTGATGTACTTACAGGAACGCAAATAGAAGCCACTGGATTTTTATCGTTCGGGCAAAGTCAAATCACAGCAATCCCTGAGGGTAACCAAACGGAATTCTTTGGTTGGGTACTTCCAGGATTTGGAAAATTCTCTACGAACCGTGCTTTTTGGGCATGGTTGTTCCCAAATAGAAAATACGATCTCGACACGAACCTTCATGGAGAAGAGCGTGCGTTTGTAGTGACTGGTGAGTACGATAAGTTCATCCCTATGGACATCTTCCCTCAGCAGTTGTTGCGTAGTATTTTGATTGGTGACATCGAAAAAATGGAACAATTAGGCATCTACGAAGTTGTTCCTGAAGATTTCGCTTTGGCTGAGGTAGCATGTACTTCGAAATTGCCTTTGCAGCAAATCGTTCGTAACGGATTGAATGACCTTAGAAAAGAAATGATTTAATAGCCAGATTATGAAGTTTGTACAAAACATATTCGACCAGACTAGACCGCTTGTTGAAAAAGATGGCAAAAG
>CATITW010000007.1 GCA_949547975.1 Cryomorphaceae bacterium
ACGGTACAGTCGCTTTGCAAAACCAAGTGCTCGCTTGAGTCTACCACGCTCCTGGCCTTTGATGAGCTGCGTGTAGGTCATCGGGAAGTTGATGAACAAGACCTCTTGATGTCGGGCCATTTCCTTAGCCAATTCCACCGTGGAGGCCAGCCCTTCCCCATCATAAACGGGGTTCGCAAAAATGACTATCGGATCGCTCTTTTTCATAATGCCCGAAATTAGTCTATTCTAGGCCCTTCTGAGTGAAAAATGCTACGGTTGAACTTCTAAATCCTCATTTTTGAAAAGTCATTACGCTAAAGAACTAAAGCCACTTTAAGGTAAGGTATAAAAGTCTCAACTTTTCCATAATCGTTTAAAATGCAATGAACTGATAACTGCTGATCGGAAAAGTCTTCCTAAATTGAAGCAGTGTTAATGCAAAAAATAGAGATTATGAATCCGATTTGTAGTATTAGCCAAGCCATTAAGCATTTTAAAGGAGACCTGAGTCGCGTACGCGAATTCTGTAAAGAAAAAGGGATTGTGATTAGTGAAAACGCGCTGCAAGCCCGAGTTAGATCTCTGTAAAACTCTTTAAAGCAGCCCTGGATCAGGGCTGCTTTTTTCGTTTATTTGGTACAGCATTTGTAATCTATGCGCTATGAAAAAGTCTCTTTTACTCCTTTTGTCCAGTGCAGCCCTGCTCTACTCATGTGCCAGTCCAAACCGCGCGTTGTATGACACGGCGAACGCATTGTATGGAACCGGCTGGACCTATCTCGGTACAATCACTGTGTATCCAGATGTGATTTACAGCGATAAAATCACTGCAGCAGAGCAAACCCGGGAAGTCGTCGTTCACGATGGGCTGATCAGTTACGAGAAAATGCTGGATGAGGCGCGAAAAACGTACGGTGATACGGTCACTATTGCGAACATTCGTGTATACAGTGAAGAGTTTAAAACCAAATGGTTCGGCCGCAACTCAGATGTTCAAGCCTTGGTGGATGTGATTTACGTGACCAAGTAACTCAATTCTGCAGGTAGTACAGTTCTTCTTGATACACGTTGCGAATGTCCTGGATTTTGAAGTGAACCTCGGTCAAGTATTCGAGGAACATAGCAACTTCCTCGTAGCAGTCTTCGAGCAGGTCCTCTTCCAATAGACGCAATTCAAATCTGTATTTTTCGATCGCATCTAACATCAATTTCGCCTGTGATCCGTGGTGCAAAAAATAGCGTACCGTATGCTCTTGGAGCTCAGTTTCATTAAAGCATGTGCTTGCGAACAACAACATTTCCTCCACACGTGTGTTATTAACATCGTGCAGACGAGGTATCCTGGTGAGGATCTCATTCATCAAATGTTCGAATGCAATTTTGGCGCGAATACGCCGTTTTTGCACCGAGGCCATTTCGGTGAATAGTACCGGATCTCTTTTGTCTATCGAACTAATCATACATTTAAGTTAGTCTTTTTTTCCATGCTACAGAAAGATTTTGACCAGAACATATCGAGCCATGATCTCAAGGTCTTGATTCGAGAAGGTGAACATGAAAATCAAGACTTTAAGTACAAGATTTCCAACAGCCGCAAGATTGCACGTACGCTGAGTTCGTTTTCCAATACCACTGGTGGCCGATTATTAGTAGGCGTTCGTGATAATGGGATGATTGGCGGTGTGAAAGACGAAGACGATATCTATATGATCGAAAGTGCGGCTGAAGTTTGGATGAAGCCTCGTGTGGACATTCAGGTATTTTCGCATGCGATCGATGGAAAATTGGTTTGGGAAGTTGTAGTTCCAGAAGGCAAGGAAAAGCCCTATAGCGTGGAGGAAGAAGACGGTTTTGTAGCGTACTATCGCGATGAGGATCAGAACTTTGCCGCGAATGC
>CATITW010000008.1 GCA_949547975.1 Cryomorphaceae bacterium
AAACAACTGGATTTCGATGCACAGCGATGGTCGCATTGCCTTATATCCGATGAAGGCTGAAAATCGCCGATTAGAGCGTATCGAAGGCATCGAGCAGCGGTTAACAGATGCCGGGTTTAGAGTGGATGCCACCTTGGATTATTCCAGCGCAGAGCTCGAGGGCATCTATTTAGAAGGTACCGGAAGTATCATTTTCGATCACGATGCGCAGATCGCTTACATGGCGAGAAGCCAACGGGCGGATGAGTTTTTGCTGGAAGAATTGTGCAAAGAGATCGATTATACTCCGGTGGTGTTTAGTGCCTTTCAAGACACGCCTGAAGGACGCCAGCCCATATACCATACGAACGTATTGATGTGCATGACTGATCGTTATGCGGTGATTTGTTTGGATACCATCGATGATGCAAAAGAACGCGCGATGGTAGTGGATTCTTTAGAGCGAACCGGAAAATCTATTGTGGAGATTACGGAAGCGCAGAAACACCAGTTTGCAGGAAACATGTTACTAGTGAAAGGTGCAGCGCAAGCGTTGTATTTAGTGATGAGCAGCAGCGCTTACGAGGCTTTGGAGCCGGAGCAGGTGGCGATGATTGAAGCGCATCATACCATTTTGCACAGTGATTTAGAAACGATTGAAACCTTAGGTGGCGGGAGTGCACGTTGCATGCTCGCTGAAATATATTTGCCAAAACAAGCCCACTAGATGAGTTTAGAAGCTAGTATTCAAGAAGTATTGAAAGGATTGTACGATGTAGATGTCGTACCGGATTTGCAAGAAACACGCAAAGAGTTTGAAGGAGATGTGACCCTTGTGGTATTTCCTTTTGTGCGTGTTGCGAAAAAGGCGCCTGAGGCGGTGGCGAATGAAATTGGCGAAAAATTACAAGAGAACGGAGCCGTGTCCGCATTTAACGTGGTGAAGGGATTCTTGAATTTAAGCTTGGACCGCGGAAATTACGTGGACGCCATCCAGGCATTCGAAGCTTCGGGTACGCTAGGGCTTCCTGAGGCAGGCTCGAAAGGACGTTACATCGTGGAGTACAGCTCTCCGAATACGAACAAGCCGTTGCATTTAGGCCATATCAGAAATAACCTTTTGGGGTACGCAGTGAGCGAGATTTTGAAGGCAGATGGTGTGGATGTAGTGAAAGTTCAGATCATCAATGACCGTGGTATTCACATTTGTAAGTCGATGCTGGCTTGGATGGAGTACGGGAATGGTGAGACGCCGGAGAGTACAGGTGTCAAGGGCGATCATTTGGTCGGTCGCTATTATGTGAAGTTTGACCAGGTGTACAAGGCAGAGATTGCTGAGCTCATGAAGCAAGGGATGAGTGAGGAAGACGCCAAGAAACAGGCGCCTTCACTGATCAAAGCGCAAGAGATGCTTTTGAAATGGGAGCAAGGCGATCAGGAAGTGGTTGCGCTATGGAAAACGATGAACGCTTGGGTGTACGAAGGCTTTGGCCAGACGTACGCGAAGATGGGCGTGGACTTTGATAAGAATTACTACGAAAGCGATACCTATGTGTTAGGAAAGGACGACGTAGAGAAAGGATTGGAACGCGGCGTATTTTATAGAAAAGACGACGGTTCGGTTTGGATAGATTTGGAAGGTGAAGGTTTGGATCACAAATTGGTGTTGAGAAAAGACGGCACTTCAGTGTACATGACCCAGGATATTGGGACCGCGATCCAGCGATTTAAAGACTTTCAAGCGAACGGAATGACCTACGTAGTGGGTAATGAGCAGGATTACCACTTTAAGGTGTTGTTTATCATTCTGAAGAAATTAGGCTACGAGTGGGCGGAACAACTGCACCACTTGAGCTACGGAATGGTGGATTTGCCCAGCGGTAAAATGAAGAGTCGCGAAGGTACCGTGGTGGATGCGGATGATTTGATGCAAACCATGGTGGAGGACGCGGGTGCGATCTCGAAGGAGCTCGGTAAGATCGAAGGCTTGAGTGAAAGCGAGCAAGATGAGCTGTTTAATACGCTGGGTTTGGGCGCATTGAAGTACTTTATTTTGAAGGTTGACCCGAAGAAGCGCATGTTGTTTAACCCGGAAGAAAGTATTGACTTTTCTGGGAATACGGGGCCGTTTATTCAGTACGCATATGCGCGGATTCAGAGTCTGCAGCAAAAAGCACCTAAGGATTTGAACGTAGATTGGTCTGCGGTGGCGATCAATGAAGATGAGACGACATTAATCAAAGCACTGTTGCAGTTCCCGGACGTAGTCTCGAGCGCGGCGCAGTCGTTTTCACCAGCATTATTGGCCAATTACACGTATGAATTGGTCAAAAAATACAATGGCTTCTATCAAAACAACAGTATTTTGAAAGCCGAGGATGATCAGACCATCGCCTTTAGACTTACGTTGAGCCGCCTGGTCGGTGAAGTAGTGAAAAAAGGCATGAATAGCTTGGGTATCCAAGTACCAAATAGAATGTAAGATGAGTAAAGAAGTAAGAGCATTAGCACCCAACGCAGTTTGGAATCACTTTGCAGATTTAAATGCAGTCCCACGTCCTTCGAAAAAAGAAGAGCGTGTGATTCAGTTCATGGTGGATTTCGGTAACTCCCTAGGTCTGCCTACGGAAGTAGACGAGATCGGTAACGTATTTATCCGTAAAGCTGCATCTGCAGGGATGGAAGGACGTACTCCGGTCGTGTTGCAAGCACACCTAGATATGGTGCATCAGAAAAATAATGACACCGTTTTTGACTTTGATACGCAGGGCATTGAGATGATCGTCGATGGCGATTGGGTCAAGGCGAATGGAACTACGCTCGGTTCGGACAACGGGATGGGTGTTGCCTTTATCATGGCAGTTTTAGCTTCGAATGACATTGCTCATCCTGCGATCGATGCACTCTTTACTATAGACGAGGAGACCGGAATGACCGGTGCTTTAGAGTTGAAGGGCGGTAAGCTGAACGGCAAAATATTATTGAATATCGATACGGAGGACGACGACGAGTTGACGATCGGATGTGCCGGTGGTATCGATGTGACGGCGACCCGTGAGGTACGTTTGGAGCCTTCGAAAGAGGGGAGTACCGGGTATCAGATTACGGTGAAAGGCCTGAGCGGTGGTCACAGCGGTATGGACATTCACAAAGGTTTGGGGAATGCGAATAAACTGATGAATCGCGTGCTGGACAGAGTGGGTGATTTGGCCCAATTGGCAACGCTTGATGGCGGCTCTTTGCGCAATGCAATCCCAAGAGAAAGTGTTGCAGAGGTTGCTGTGCTAGCGGCGGATGAAGCGCGTTTGGATGCGATTTTGCAAGAAGTTAGTGCGGAATTGGTTACCGAACATGCAACTACAGATCCTGATCTCGAAGTGAGTTGGGAGGAGATCGATGATCCGATCGATGTGGTTTCGCCGGAATTTCAGCAGGCGCTCATCACCGCGATTTACGCCAATCCAAACGGTATATACCGCATGAGCCCAGACATTGCTGGTCTCGTACAAACCTCCAACAATACGGCTCGCGTGGAGCTCAAAGACGGCCGATTGACCGTGATGTGTTTGACGCGCAGCTCCGTGGAGAGCGAGAAGTTTGATCTAGCGCGCAGTATCGAGCGCAATTTCCAAGCGATCGGTTGTCAGGTAGAATTGGCCGGGAATTATCCAGGTTGGACACCGAATCCCAAAAGCAATATTTTAACCACCATGTCCGGATTGTACCGCGAGTTGTTTCAGGAAGAGCCGCGGGTGAATGCCTGTCATGCAGGTCTAGAATGTGGGATTCTTGGAACCAATTACCCAGAAATGGAGTTGATTTCATTTGGACCGAACATTCGCGGAGCACACAGCCCAGATGAAAAATGTCAAATTTCATCCGTACAGAAGAGCTGGAAGTTCTTTTTAGCCACATTAGAAAACATTCCAAACGTAGGATAAGATGTTTCAGAGTTTAAGCGACAGATTAGAAGGTGCCTTTGACGTACTCAAAGGGAATCACAAAATTACCGAGCTCAATATCGCGGACAGCGTCAAGCAAATCCGTAGAGCGCTCGTAGAGGCCGATGTAAGCTTCAAAATAGCCAAAGACTTTACCAATTCCGTGAAGGAAAAAGCCCTCGGCTCAGGAGTCATCACAGCAGTTAAGCCTGGCCAAGCCATGGTGAAGATTGTACGCGATGAGATGGCTGAACTGATGGGCGGTAGCGCAGCAGACATCAACCTTCAAGGGAGTCCAGCAGTGCTGCTGATGGCCGGTTTGCAAGGTTCAGGTAAAACCACGCACAGTGCGAAACTTGCGAATTATCTCAAGCGTAAAAAGACAAAAAAACCGCTCTTGGTAGCCTGTGATGTGTACCGTCCAGCGGCAATCAATCAGCTGCATGTACTCGGGGAGCAGCTTGGGATCGAGGTGTACTCTGAAAAAGAGAATCAAGACCCTGTAAGCATTGCAACCAATGCCGTTGCACATGCGAAGGCGAACGGATTTAATGTGGTGATCGTCGATACAGCTGGTCGTTTGGCCGTCGATGAAGCCATGATGCAGGAGATCGGAAACATTCACAAGGCCATCACACCGTCTGAAACACTTTTCGTAGTGGATTCGATGACGGGACAGGATGCTGTGAATACCGCGAAGGCATTTAACGATGTCTTGAATTTTGACGGTGTCATCCTGACCAAACTTGACGGTGATACGCGCGGTGGTGCTGCACTCACCATCCGTTCAGTGGTCGATAAGCCGATCAAGTTTATCGGTACCGGTGAAAAGATGGAAGCATTAGATGTGTTCCACCCGGACCGTATGGCCGATCGTATTTTAGGGATGGGGGATGTCGTATCCCTTGTAGAACGTGCTCAGGAGCAGTTCGACGAGGAGAATGCACGTCAGATGAGCAAGAAGATTGCCCAAGACGCGTTTGGTTTCGACGATTTTATGGACCAGATCCAACAAATCAAGAAAATGGGGAACATGAAGGACCTCATGGGAATGATTCCTGGTATGGGAAAAGCCATGAAGAACATAGATATCGATGACGATGCCTTTAAGCACATCGAGGCCATGATCAACTCTATGACCCTGCAAGAGCGTCAAAACCCTGATGTGATCAATGGCTCTCGTCGTAAACGCATTGCTTTAGGGTCAGGCCGCACGGTACAAGACGTGAACAATCTCTTGAAGCAGTTTACAGAAATGCGCAAGATGATGAAGATGATGCAAAGCGGCGGTGGCCGTCGCGGAATGATGAACATGATGCGCGG
>CATITW010000009.1 GCA_949547975.1 Cryomorphaceae bacterium
CCCTTTTTTGCATTGTTTTTAGCGGTTTCATGTGATAATTCACTGGATATCAACGCGGACTACGACGTTCAAAACGTAGTGTACGGCTTGTTGGATAAGGACCAGGATACGCAGTGGGTACGATTGCACCGCACGTATTTAGGGGAAGACGGGATTTTGGCAGGAGCCACGCATACGGATAGCTTGTATTTCGATACTGCAGCGATCTACCTCTCTGAGCTGAACGACGCTGGGAATGTGGTGGCGACTTATGAGATGTTTAGAAAGGATACCAATCTGCTGGATCCAGGTGTATTTACAACGGAGAATTACCGATTGTATTGGACAGACGCTGAGCTCAAGGCAAATTCAGAATACCGACTCAAAGGCTTCATACCGGGGAACAATAATTTTGAATCGGTCACCCCGCTGGTAGGAAATGTCGACATCACAAAACCAAAGGGTTTTCAAAAAATCACGTTCGGTGCAGGTGGTGCAGAGTTCAAATGGGATGCCGCGAAGAATGCACGTATGTACCAGGGATATATTCACTTCCGCTACAAAGAAGCGCCGCTGAGCAATCCGACCGACAGTGTAATCAAGACCTTAACGTATGCATTGCCAGTTCGTACAGGGAGTAACCTGAATGGAAATGGAACGTTCACCACAGAGTTAACGTACGAGAGCTACTACCGTTTCTTATACAATAACATCGGAGCAACTACGGATTTCTCGCGCGTGTTTAAAGGCATCGATGTAGAGGTTTGGGCCGCTGCAGACGACTATGCGACTTATATTAACGTGTCTCAGCCCTCGCAAGGTATTGTGCAAGAGAAACCACTCTTTACGAACCTTGACGGTGGAGTGGGGCTGTTTTCTTCCCGTGCGCGTGGATTCAAAAATAACGTTGCGCTGAGCACCTCGTCGCTCGATAGTCTTTGGCGCGGGATGCATACCTGTGACATGGGTTGGCTCGATTTTCAGGGACTCGATACCTGTATTTGTGTCGATGGTGAGCAGGTCTGCTTCTAGTATTCGCCAATTTCTTCCACTGCTGAGTTGACATTGTGTCACCTTCGGCCTTCAGATTTTTCGCTTTTTGACAGCATTTTAGGGTGCTATCTGCCAAATTGGTCACAGAAAATGCCCGAGATGGCACGATTCCCCGGTTGGCACAACCCTTGATTAGGATAGGTCGTAAGAAATTGAATTGACAACCTAAATAATTTTAAAATGGGTAAAATCATAGGTATTGACCTTGGAACCACCAACTCTTGTGTTTCTGTAATGGAAGGAAACGAGCCAGTGGTTATTCCAAACAGCGAAGGAAAGAGAACGACTCCATCGATTGTTGGTTTCGTAGAAGGTGGTGAGCGTAAGGTAGGAGATCCTGCAAAGCGTCAAGCCATCACTAACCCTGAGAAAACGGTCTACTCTGTAAAGCGTTTCATGGGAGAGAAGTTTTCGAATGTAACTAAAGAAGCAAAGCGTGTTCCTTACACGGTAGAAGCGGGTGACAATGATACCCCACGTGTGAACATCGACGGTCGCCAATACACTCCACAAGAGGTTTCTGCGATGATCCTTCAGAAAATGAAGAAGACGGCAGAAGATTACTTGGGCACGGACGTAAGCGAAGCGGTAATTACCGTTCCGGCATACTTTGACGATGCACAACGCCAAGCTACCAAGGAAGCGGGTGAAATCGCAGGTTTGAATGTTCGTCGTATCATCAACGAACCTACTGCAGCAGCACTTGCGTACGGTCTCGATAAAAAAGGCCAAGATCAAAAAATCGTAGTCTTTGACTGTGGTGGTGGTACGCACGATGTTTCTGTTCTCGAACTAGGAGACGGTGTTTTTGAAGTAAAGTCTACGGACGGTGACACGCACCTCGGTGGTGATGACTTTGACCAAGTTTTGATCGACTGGTTGGCGGAAGAATTCAAGGCGGAAGAGTCTATGGATCTTCGCGATGACAACATGGCACTACAGCGTTTGAAAGAAGCGGCTGAGAAAGCAAAAATTGAATTGTCATCTACGACTTCAACAGAAATCAACTTGCCGTACATCACTGCAACGGCTTCAGGGCCAAAGCACTTGGTACGTCAACTCTCTAGAGCGAAGTTCGAACAGCTCGCAGCAGATTTGATCGAACGTACGATCGCTCCAGCACGTAGCGCTTTGAAAAACGCCGGTTACAGCACCTCTGATATCGACGAAGTGATCCTTGTCGGTGGTACTACACGTATCCCAGCGATCCAAGAAGCCGTAAAATCATTCTTCGGAAAAGACCCATCGAAAGGTGTAAACCCGGATGAGGTAGTAGCGATCGGTGCTTCTATCCAAGGTGGTGTACTTGCAGGTGATGTAAAGGATGTACTTCTTTTGGACGTTACTCCACTTTCTCTCGGTATCGAAACCATGGGCGGTGTAATGACCAAACTCATCGAAGCGAACACGACGATTCCTACCAAGAAATCGGAAACGTTCTCCACAGCCGCAGACAACCAACCATCTGTAGAGATTCACATCCTGCAGGGTGAGCGTCCAATGGCAGGTGACAACAAAACGATCGGTCGTTTCCACTTAGACGGAATCCCAGCTGCACCGCGTGGTGTACCTCAGATCGAGGTGACTTTTGATATCGATTCAAACGGTATCCTCAACGTAAGTGCAAAGGATAAAAACACCGGTAAGGAGCAAAACATCCGCATCGAAGCTTCTTCAGGTTTATCTCAAGAAGAGATCGAGCGCATGAAGCAAGAAGCAGAGGCAAATGCTGATGCAGATAAAAAAGCGAAGGAAGAGATCGACAAGTTGAATGCAGCTGACGGTATGATCTTCCAGGTTGAAAAGCAAATGAAGGACATCGAAGGCAAGCTTGCTGAAGATAAAAAAGGTCCTATTGATGCAGCTTTAGCTGAATTGAAAACAGCACACGCCGCAAAAGATATCGCAGGTTGTGGGGCAGCTCAGGAAAAGCTCAACGGAGCCCTTCAAGCAGCGGCAGCAGAAATCCAAGCAGCAATGCAAGGAGGAGCTGACGGCGGTGCGCAAGGTCCAGGTCCTGATGCAGGAGCAGAGGGTGCCGCCGACGATGTGACGGATGTAGATTTTGAAGAAGTGAAGTAAGACACACTCTTTAATGCGTTAAACTAGAACGCCCTCGTACCTTTCGGTGCGGGGGCTTTTTTATATATTGCCGACTCGCAAAATTTAACACATCACACTCCCCATGGATTTAGTTCGTCTCAATGAAATTCTTGCCACGATTGATGGCTATATCGGCGGTTCTAGCTGGTTTGTCTTCGCTCTTTTAGGTTCAGGAATTTTCTTTACCATCTACTTGAAATTTCCTCAAATCCGCTACTTCGGACACGCCGTTGCGATCGTCCGCGGCAAGTTTGACAAAGAAGGCGCCAAGGGAGATACCTCGCATTTTCAATCGTTAGCGACTGCGCTTTCAGGAACTGTAGGAACGGGGAATATCGCAGGAGTTGCCTTCGCTATCCATTTAGGCGGTCCAGCGGCGCTGTTTTGGATGTTAGTCACGGCCGCGTTAGGTATGACCACGAAGTTTGTAGAGGTGACTTTATCCCACAAATACCGTGAGTTTGCAGCCGACGGTACCGCTTCAGGTGGCCCGATGTACTACATGAAAAACAAGCTGAATATGAAATGGATGGCCGCACTTTTCGCGGTGGCAGCGATCATCAGCTCGTTTGGTACAGGGAACATGCCTCAGGTGAACAGTATCGCAAGTTCGCTTAAGGCAACGTTCGGTATTGAAGAGATCGTTACGGGTGCGGTACTTTCCGTAGCACTAGGTATGATCATATTAGGCGGGATCAAGCGCATTGCAGCGGTTACTGAAAAATTGGTGCCTATCATGGCTATCATTTATGTGTTAGGTGCACTTTCGGTGATTGTGATGAACTATGAAAATATTATCCCGTCAGTGATC
>CATITW010000010.1 GCA_949547975.1 Cryomorphaceae bacterium
GGATCTCCATCGAACATAGATTCGCAAATATCTAAACCGCTCGCAGCAAGCGCGATGTCGTAGGAATCGGTCGCGGAACACATGGCAAACAGGAAGCCTCCGTCGCTTACGAATTGGGCAATACGACGGGCTACGGCACCCTTTTGATCGCTAACTTTAGCATATCCTAAGGTCTTTGCCTGTGATTCGAAGGCGGCCTTTTGATTGATGTACCAAGAAGCATCGCGGTAAGAGCCATAGAATTTTCCGTACTGACCCGTGAAATCTTCGTGGTGGAGGTGCAACCAGTCAAACCTGTCAAGATCTCCTTCGAGTACCTCAGTATCATAAATCGTGGTGAATGGAATCTCAGCGTAGGTGAGTACTAGGGTTACGGCATCATCCCAAGGTTGCTTGCCAGGGGGAGAGTAAACAGCTACTTCCGGGACCTTTTCCAGTGCAACAGTATTGGTGTTTTGTTCGGGGCTTTTTAGCTGCGCCATGAGCTGGACTAGGGCCTCCACAGAGGTGGATTCGTAGCTCACTCCTTTTATGAGCGCCCTGCGAATGACGGTTTGATCCGCATTAAGAATGGCAAAAGATCCTCCCCGATGGTTTAAAAGCCAATGGCAGTCGTAGCCTAAATCTATTGCTTCGAACATCAGTCCATACGCCTTGAGATGATCGCTTTGTGAAGCGTTATCCATAGGAATGAGTATTTGACTGTAGAGCTTCGTGAATGAACTAAAAGCAATCAAGGCACCTATCCAAAGCAGTCGTGTTCTGGTCATGGTGCAGCTTGTTTTAGAATGGAACGTCTCCGCCGTCAAGTCCTGGCGTAGGTAGATTGGTGTATCCAGTGTCTGGTCCTGAGCCAAAACCACCGAATCCTCCTTCTGAACCGCCATCATTCATTTTACTTTCCATGGTCATCGTCGAGCTTTGATCAAGATCCGCAAATTTTGCAAGCTCACCGATAAAGCGCAGTCTGACATCTTCCAAAGAACCATTTCTGTGCTTGGCGATGATGACCTCTGCTTGAGAATTGGAGGGTTCTCCATCTTCCCACTCTTCGATGCCGTAGTATTCCGGGCGGTAAATGAAACTTACGATATCCGCATCCTGCTCGATCGCACCAGATTCACGAAGATCCGAAAGTTGCGGTCGCTTCGATGTGGAACGCGTCTCCACCGCACGTGATAGCTGGGAAAGTGCAATAACTGGAACGTTGAGTTCTTTTGCAATGGATTTCAACGAACGAGAAATGGTTGAGATTTCTTGCTCACGGTTTCCTTGCGATTTCGAACCGCCCACGGTCATAAGCTGGAGGTAGTCAATGATGATGAGATCGAGTCCTTGTGTAGAAGCGAGACGGCGCACCTTAGCACGTAAATCGAATACACTTAAAGCCGGAGTATCATCGATAAATAAATGTGCCTTTTCCAAGTCTTTTACCCCTGAAGTAAGCTGGTTCCATTCCGGGTCTGTTAAATCACCTTTTCTCAATTTCTCAGAGCTCAAAGCAGTTTCCGAGGAAATGACACGAGTGATCAGCTGTACTGAGGACATCTCCAGAGAGAATACGGCGACCTTCTTACCGTGATCGATCGCCATGTTACGTGCCATTGAGAGTACAAAGGCTGTTTTCCCCATACCTGGACGTGCTGCAAGGATGATCAAATCGGAAGGTTGCCATCCAGATGTAACTCGGTCCAAAGCGGCGAAACCAGAAGGAACCCCGGATAATCCCTCTTGTTTCGAAATGTTTTCGATTTTTTCGAGGGCTTGACGAATGAGCATTTCAGCACTTTCGTAATTTCTTTTTAGGTTGCCTTGCGCGACCTCGAATAGTTTTTGTTCTGCGTCATCGAGGAGCTCAAGAACATCGGTCGTCTCATCAAAAGCACTCTCGATTATTTCTGAAGAAATACGAACCAATTCTCGCTGAATGTGTTTTTGCAAAATGATGCGCGAGTGGTATTCAATATGTGCCCCAGAACTCACTTTCTGACTGAGCATGGCGAGATAGCTTTCTCCACCTGCCTGCTTCATCGTACCTTCTTTGCGCAATTCAGCAGCAACGGTTAGAATATCTACCGGCTGATTATCGCCAAATAAGTGCGTAATTATTTTGTAAATGTGCTGGTGCTGATCCTTATAGAAGGCCTCCGGATGCAGGATGTCTATAATTTTCGACAGCGCATTTTTATCAATCAAAAGAGCACCCAATACAGCTTCCTCCAAATCTACAGCCTGTGGAGGTACACGTCCTCCTGCAGTCATATTGGTGGTTTTACCTGATGTGCGGGGAGCGTTGCCCCCGTTGCTGTATTGTGGATCTTCCATGAAGTGGTCGTATTATTCTGAGTAAACACCCATGTTGAAGAATTTCTCCATACGCTTTTCTACGCGTTCCTCTGGGGTAAGCTTGCTAAGCGCTTTGGTGTGCTTCACGATCTCTCGTTTGATGATCTCAAACATGCCGTCTGGATTTGCGTGCGCCCCTCCAAGTGGCTCTTTGATGATGCCGTCGATAAGACCGTTCTTTTTCATGTCAGTCGCAGTCAGCTTCAATACTTCAGCCGCTGTTTCCTTGTAGTCCCATGAGCGCCATAGAATAGAGGAGCAGCTTTCCGGAGAAATAACGCTGTACCACGTGTTCTCGAGCATCAGAACTTTGTCTCCAACACCGATCCCGATAGCACCGCCTGAAGCACCTTCACCGATAATGATACAGATGACCGGAACTTTCAAACGTGACATCTCCATGATGTTCTTTGCGATAGCTTCTCCTTGGCCACGTTCTTCAGCCTCGAGTCCAGGGAATGCCCCAGGGGTATCGATAAGAGTGACTACAGGACGACCGAATTTCTCAGCCTGCTTCATCAGACGAAGGGCCTTGCGGTAACCTTCTGGATTTGCCATACCGAAATTGCGGTACTGACGCATCTTTGTATTCACACCTTTTTGCTGACCGATGAACATGTAGCTCTGGTCGCCAATTTTTCCCCAACCACCGATCATTGCTTTGTCGTCTTTCACACCGCGGTCGCCGTGCATTTCGATAAAGTTTCCTTCGGTGATGGCATTAATATACGCCTGAGTGTAAGGGCGTTGCGGGTGTCTCGAGAGTTGTACACGTTCCCATGCACTCAAATTCCCGTAAATTTCTTTTTTAGCCTCGTCAAGTTTAGAGCGGATATCGTCGATGGTTTTGGCCATGTCAACACCGGTTTCTTCTGCGAGTTCAAGAGCTTTACTTAGCTGGTTTTCAAGCTCTTCAATTGGTTTTTCGAACGAAAGATATTCCATATTTCGGATTATTTCAGAACCTGCAAATTACCAAAACCTTAGCTTCGTTTTGTCCTTTTTCGTGCTTTTATGACACCATTTGCGATTACGGTGGTTAAAATGATCAGCACGCCGATGTAGAATTGAGGATTCATGTCCTCCGAGGCGCCAAAGAGGAAGGCTGCCAGGATAATGCCATAGACTGGTTCCAGGTTGATCGCGAGCATGACAGAAAAAGGGGAAAGACGTTTTAGGAGCTCAACGCTTTTAATAAAAGGGTAAGCGGTGCAAAGCAGTGCAAGAATGAGTAGATAGATCCAGTCGCTTTGGGTGCTTGCAATGAGGTTGAATGGATTCCCGGAGCGAAACACTAGTTCGTAAATGCCTATCGATAGGAAGGCGAAAGCGATTTCGTAAAAGGTGACTTGAACCGGGTAGGGATAGCGCTTTACAAGTCGTTGATTGAAAATACTGAAGGTGGCGCTTAGAGTTGCTGAGAACAACGCGGTGAATAGACCTAATTGGTAATTGGTAAAGTCAAAACCGAGGTACGAAAGATGCTTGAGTTTACCAGCATCAGGCTCTTCATAGAAAATAATCACAATGCCGCTGACCACGAGCAGTCCTAAAGCCAATTCCGTCCATTCCACCTTCGTTTTATTCAGCAGTGGACTGAGTATAGCGCTCCACAGTGCACCCGTAGCGATTCCTGCAAGGGTGATGCTGACATTGGCAATTTTGATCGCGCCAAAAAACGTAATCCAGTGCAGTGAGATCAGCATACCGCAAACCCACATCATAAGTAGGTCTTTTGCATTCGCCTTAAACGAACGCTTTTTAACAAGGAGAAATAAGCCGATGACTAATGCTGTCAGTCCTGTGCGGTTAAAAACAAGATCCAAAGCACTACTACTGATGTATTTACCGAGGATTGCGGTAAAGCCCCAGATGAACACTATAAAGTGTAGGTTGAAATGGTCTTTGAGATGCGTCTTCATTAGATTATTTCGGGGCTTTTAGATACCGCCATAAGGCGACTATGGCAAAGAGCAAGTTTGGGATCCAAACGGCAAATTCAGCAGGTTGAATGCCCACCCATTGAAGCATCGATCCGAAGCTGCTTTCAGCTGTAAGCAGTCCCGTGGAGGCAAAAGTTTCGCTGATTTGCATGGTGAAGACGTAGATGGCGCTAAGCACTAAGCCGATGGCAATGTTTACCCCGAGTCCACCTCTGCGCTTTTGGCTTGCAAGGGAAACAGCGAGTAACACAAAGACGTACGAACTTACTGGGTAGCTGGTCCTACGTTGCATCTCCATCTGGTAAGAAGCAATGTTTTCATTGCCCGTAAGCTCTTCTTGTGCAATGAATTTCCGTAGCTCGCCACTGTTCATCGTGGCGATAGAATTTAGCTTTGGGGCGATTTGCTCGGAGGTGAATGTAAGTACGGTGTCTAGTCGACGTCCGGTGCGGATAATTTCTTCACCTGCAAGGTCTACGGTGCGCAGTCGGTAGTTGTCCAAGCGCCATTTTCCCGTAGCGGTATCTAGACGTACAAAATCTGCGGAGAGTTTGGAGGAGAGTTGGTGGTTGTCGAACACTTCATAGGTGAATTGGTAGCCACTTTCTCGCATCCCAGAAAAGGTCTCGAAATAGACATAATGACCGGGAAGTACTTGGCGGTGAATCTTTTGGATGACGGGCCTACTTACACCGGTGATGTATTTCTCTTCAAAGGAGATACGTTTGATGTTCGTTTGAGGAACGACCAAATGGTTTAAGGTTAACGATAATGCGCAGATTAAACTCGCACCAATGAAGTAAGGTCGAAGGAACCGATTAAAACTCGTTCCAGAGGTAAGAATAGCGACTACTTCAGAATTCGAGGTGATGCGTGAAGTGAACCAAATGGTAGAGATGAACAAAATCAAGGCACTGAACATGTTGCCATAAAAGGCGATAAAGTTGATGTAGTAGTCGTTCAGTATCTCGGACATCGTTGCACCATTTTGGAAGTCGTCAATTTTTTCTGAGACATCAAAAACGATAGCAATCGCCAGAATCAGCAACATGGTGAGGAAGAAGCTGCCGATGAATTTGCGCAATATGTACCAGTCGAGTTTTTTCAAAATTTAGAGTCGGCGTTCGAGTTTTGGTACCATTTCATTCTTCCAAGAGGCAAAGTCACCCGCGATAATATGTGCTCGTGCCTGTTCTACTAACCACAAATAGAAACGAATATTGTGCAAAGAGGCGATTTGTGCCCCCAAACTTTCTTTACTGTGAATCAAATGAC
>CATITW010000011.1 GCA_949547975.1 Cryomorphaceae bacterium
AGCGCTGCCGCAAGTCCCACACGCTGGCGGTACCCTTTCGACAAAGCACCCACCTTCTTGTGCTGCTCACGGCCTAAAACCGTTTGCTCGATCACGGCATCGATCCGTGACTTCGGCGCCTTGTAGACACTCGCCACGTACGCCAAATACTCTTTCACATACAGCTCTAGATACTGCGGATTGTGCTCCGGCAAATACCCCAGAGTACGCTGTACCTTCATCGGCTCTTTCAGCACATCTACACCATTCACCAGCACCGTTCCTTCATCCGGAAGCAACGACCCGGTCAGGATCTTCATCAACGTACTTTTTCCGGCACCATTCGGCCCTAGGAGCCCTGTAATCTGACCACTTTTGATCTGGAGCGAAACCCCATCTAGGGCTTTTTGGCTGCCGTATAACTTGGTCAATCCTGTGATTTCTATACTCATGATTTGATGCCCATTAAATCCAGCAAGAACGCATATTCCATCGCCGTTTCACGCAACGACTCAAAGCGACCCGAAGCGCCGCCGTGTCCCGTTTCCATGTTGCAATACATCAGCAGCGGCTCCTTGCGGTTGGTACGCATCTTTCGTAAACGTGCGATCCATTTCGCCGGCTCCCAGTACTGCACTTGGCTGTCGTGAAGTCCCGTGGTGATCAGCATCGCCGGATAATCCTGCGCTGAGACCTGATCGTAAGGACTGTAGCTGAGCATGTACTCGTAACTCTCTTTATTGTTCGGATTCCCCCATTCGTCATACTCACCAGTAGTCAACGGGATCGTTTCATCCAGCATGGTGGTCACAACATCTACAAAAGGCACTGCAGCAATCACGCCACGGAACAAATCCGGGCGCATGTTCACCACGGCACCCATCAGCAATCCACCGGCAGAACCGCCCATCGCCATGAGCGTCTGATCCGAACAGTATCCTTCCTCGATCAAAGCTTCTCCACAAGAGATGAAGTCCGTGAAAGTGTTGCGTTTTTCAAACATTTTCCCGTCTTCATACCAAGGACGTCCCAAATATTGCGAGCCACGGATGTGAGCAATGGCATATACAAAACCGCGGTCCAGTAGACTCAGGCGAACCGTTGAAAACTGCGGATCTACCGTGATTCCATAACTCCCGTAGCCGTACAACAGGGTCGGGTTCGGACCGTTATCGCGCAACAAATCTTTGCGGTATACGATCGACATCGGCACCTTAGCACCATCGTCCGCCGTGGCCCAGATGCGCTTAGTTTCATACTTGGATTTGTCGTAGCCACCGATCACCTCTTGCTCCTTTTGAACTGTCTTCACACCGGTTGCAAAATCATAATCGATCACACTTCCAGGAGTAGTCATCGAGGTGTATCCAAAGCGCAAATGCGTCTGGTCAAAACTCGGATTGTTCCCGATGTAGGCGGTGTAAGTTTCCTCTTCAAACGGCAAATAGTAGGCCTCCTCGCCCCAAGGCTGGATGCGAATTTGAGCCAAACCGTCCTTGCGCTGCTCCGTCACGAGGTAGTTTGAAAACAGCTCCATATCTTCTAAATAGACGTCCTCCTGATGCGGCAAAACGTCCTCCCAATGTTCTTTTTCAGTAGCCGTAACGGGAGTTTTGACCAATTTAAAATTGGTCGCGCCACCAGCATTTGTGCGGATGTAAAAGTGCTCACCGAAGTGACTCACCCCATATTCCAAACCGCGCTCACGTCCCTGCAACACCTGAAATGGCGCTTCGGGAGTCTTCGCTGAAATGAATCGGTGCTCGTCCGACATTGTTGAGGAACTTCCTATCAAAATATACTTGCGACTTTTGCTCTTGTACACGTAACACGAGAACGTCTCGTCCTTTTCCACAAACACCGTCGTAAAACTCTGATCTGCGGCACTCCAGCGCTTGATCTCATTACTACGCAAGGTCTCCAGATCTTTCACTGTGTAGAACAGATGATCGCCATCTGCACTCCAGACCGCGCCACCAGAACATTCTGCCGGTGAGATTTGTACCACCTCACCCGTCACCAAATCCTTCGTGTACAACGTGTAAATGCGACGGCTGACCGTATCCACTCCAAACGCAATCTTCTGATTGTTCGGATGGATCGACACCCCGCCGATCTTGTAGTAACTGTGGCCTTCTGCCAGCTCGTTGACGTTCAGCATCACCTCTTCCTCTGCCTCCAAAGAACCTTTCTTACGGCAGTACAGCGGATATTCTAAATCACCTTCAAAGCGGGTGTAGTAGAAATAGCCGTCCAACTCATACGGAACAGAACTGTCGTCCTTTTTGATACGACCGACCATCTCGTCGAACAAACGGTCTTGGAACTTCTCTGTTCCCGCCATGATTTGCTCACGGTAGGTATTCTCCGCATTCAAATAGTCGATCACCTCCTGGTCTTCGCGCTCGCGCATCCAGTAATATTCGTCCACACGGGTGTCGCCGTGAACGGTCATTTCAAATGGAACTTCTTTTGCGCGCGGCTCGCCGCTTTGAGGTGCTTCGTTCATAGTACAGTGTGTGAATAGAGCTACAAAACTAAGCCCTAGAATTGCCTTTTGTCGCATGGTATCTACTATTTTAGAGCATTGATAACGCCCGAATGAAAGTACTCAATAACATCCATATGCGCCACGCCATACTCCTTTTAGTTGCCCTATCCGTTTTCTCTTGTACGCGACCTGCGCGCACCCTCGACCTACAAGGACACCGCGGTGCTCGTGGCTTAGCGCCAGAGAACACCTTGATTGCCTTCGAAAAGGCCCTGACCTATCCCGAGGTGAGCACCTTAGAACTGGATGTGGTGATCAGCAAAGACCTGAAGGTAGTCGTCTCGCACGAACCGTGGATGAACCCGACCATCTGCTTGACCGATACCGTGATTACAAACGACGACGCGCGCGGCATGAACCTCTTTCAGATGACCTTGGAAGAGATCCAGCGGGTGGACTGTGGCATGGCACAGCACCCAGATTTCCCGGAGCAGCAAAGCGGATCGAGCCGCAAGCCTAGTCTGAAAGAAGTACTAGAGTTTACGGCAAAGGACTGGCCGATGTTTAACATTGAGACCAAAACGAGTCCAAAAGGCGACGGGATCTACCATCCGGGACCTGGGAAATTTGTAGAGATTTTAGCGGCGGAACTGCGTGAAATGGATGCTGCCTATCCTGAGGTCGAACTGATGCCAAGGATCACGATTCAAAGCTTTGACCCGCGTACCCTGCGTGCCTTCCGCAGGCTTCACCTCGGCGTAAAACTGTGTTTGCTCACGGAGAAAGACCAGAGCCCTGAGGAGCTGATGGAGGAGATTGGATTCCCAGTGGACGTGTTTAGCCCGAGGGAGGATCTAGTGACGGGCGAGATGATCAATTGGTGCCACTTCCGCCAAATTTCAGTGATTCCGTGGACCGTGAACGATACCGTGCGCATGCAAGAGCTCGTGGACATGGGCGTGGACGGACTGATCTCCGACTACCCAAACCGGTTTAAATCGCTCGTCTATTAAGGCCTAATTCGCCGAACGACGCGCCGTAGTGATGCGCTGCAAACCCGCCTGCGAACCTGCATGACTTGGATTGTAACTCAGCGCCTGACGGTAGTCCTTCTCCGCATTCGGCAAATCCCCTAACAGCTCAAAACAATACCCTCTTCCGTACAATGCACGGTGGTTGATCGGCTGAATCTCAAGTGCCCTATTAAAATAGCCACGCGCCTCACTCGGAAGCTGCAACTGCAGATGAATGTACCCGAGGTTAAAGTACGATTCCAAATCTCTTGGATCTAAAGAAACACATGTCGTAAAGTCCTCAAGCGCCCCATTCCACTGGTCTTGCCCCAGAAAATACATTCCTCTATTGTAATAACTCACCCTATTATCCGGGTCCAATTCAATCAACCTATTAAAATACCCCAAGGCCAGTGGATTGCCCATCGCACTGTACAACACGCCGCACATATCCAGCGCCTCCTTGTACTCAGGATCTAAATCTATCGACTTCTGAAACCACTCCAATGCCAGCGTCGTGTCACCTATCGCATCGCGCATCAACATCCCTTTCAGAAAATGCGCTTCCGCATTGTCCGGATCCATCGCAATGACTTTATCCACCAGCTCCGCGCTTTTCTCAAACTCCGTCACCACATGGTACAACTCCGCGAGCTTCAATCGGCACGAGACGTTCTGTGGGTCGGCCTTCATACACTTCACCCAGGCATCGCGACTTTGGCGCGTCTGGTTGGTCAAAAACCCAAGATCACCCAACAACTCTAGCGCCTTTGTTCTAGAACTGTCTACTTGCAAAACGGCATCGATGTCCGCAGAGGCATACTTCAAATTTTGCTGACGCAGGTACAGCGAAGCGCGCGCTTCGAGCGTACTGAGATCATTCGGAGCATCCACTATCGCGGCATTCAAACTGTCCAACTCGCGCTGTAAGGGCGAAGTAGGCAGCGCTTGCTGCTCAGGAGCAACCAAGGCGGCATCCTCTTGTGACGTGGAAGAAGGTGAAGACTGACAAGCCACCATAAAGGCAGCGAAGCACACTAGAAGGAAGTTTCTCATGCTTCAAAAATCGGGTAAAAAAAAAGCCCCGCCAAAAAGGCGGGGCTCTGAATTGCTGCGAGGCAGCTATTCTTAGAAGTTGTAACGGAAAGTCACGTTCCAAGTACGTCCGAAACCGAACCACACAGAGTTGGCAGTAGAGATACCTTTCCAAGTATCATCACCGTCTTGTGCGTGAATGTTTGTGTTAGATTCCGCGATGTACAACGTGTTGAACAAGTTGTTCACGTTCAAACGCAATGACGCATCGTGACCGAACAAATCGAAACGGCTTGTTGCACCTAGATCAACCAAAGAGTACGCTGGAAGCTTCAATGCACCCGCGTTGTCTGCGTTTTGGAAGTCTGAATCTACAACACCCCAGTCTGCGTAAAGACCGTCTACGAAGCGAACACCTAGATCCAAGCTCAACGCTTTTGCTAGTTTGTAGTCCGCGCTGAAGAATGCAGTCGTTTGAGCTGCATCACCTACGCGAGCACCTTTCGTGTAAAGAATACCGCTACCGATCTCGTTCTGGTTGTCATCAAACAATACAGATTCGAAATCTTTCGTGTATCTCCAGTCACCCAAAGACAACATACCCTTGATCGTAAGGTTGTCCATAGGACGGTACGTACCTTCTACCTCGATACCGTTGTGCTGTACATCGATGTCGCGGAACTGCGCAGTACCTTCAGCACCGTTCGCGTTCAACAAAGAACGAGAGATGAAGCGGTTACCCCAGTTTGTAGCGTAAGCATTCACGTTCAAATCAAAAGTTTTTGAACGGTATCCGTAACCCAATTCAAAAGAGATGATCTCTTCATTCTGTAGGTCTGGATTCACGTCATTCGCGTATCCTGGGAATACAGCGTCAAAGTTTCCTTGGCGAGAAATGTAACCTGCGTTACCGAACACGTTAGAGTGCTCGTTCATGTTAAAGTTCGCCCCCCCCTTGATGTAACCACCTAACTGGTTAACTACTTCAGATACCGGGTTTGTTGACTGGTCGAAGTAGTCGATACGTTGGAAGGACTGGTTCGACAAACCACCTTGAACTACAGCGGTCAAACGACCGTTATCGTTGTATTCTGCCATACCGTTCAAACCTTGCCATCCTACACGACCGATGTTGTAGTAGTCAATCTTCGGTCCAGCGATACCCGTGTTGTTGAACGGACTTGCTTCGATCGTAGTGTTTACGATCTGACCCATAGAGTTGTCGTTACCTGTAGAGTAGTATCCGTCTAGACCCATAAGGTTGTTCATCGTACGGTAGTGGTACCCTGTGTAATCACGTAGATCAACACCGATAGAGTAGGTCATCTTACCTTGAGTGATTTCCAAGTTAGAAATCGCACCGAACCAGTTGTGTGAGTTCATAGAAGCACGACGTACCATTACAGCACGGTTTACATTGCTGTCACGGAATCCGTTCGAACCGATCAACTGACCGTTAAAGTCTGACAACTCACCAGTGTAAGGATCTGTGGTAGTTTGGTTCAATTCTTCGATCTTGTCAAAGTCGATGAAACCATCAGCACCACGCGCTGTGACACCCGTTGAATCTAAGATCATGTGCTCGTACAAATCCTTGCGGTAAGGCAATACGTTCATGTCGCTGTTGCGGAAGTAGTTACCACGTGGACCTGTACCACCACCACGTCCGGCAGAACCGTACAAAGAAGTAGCAAGTTTCACATTCTTAGCAATCTGCCAATCCCAGTTGAACGTAGCCAAAGGCTTGTTGTAGAAGTTACGACGCATAGAGAACTCTTCGCCGTTGTACGTACCACCGTTTGTATTCCAACGACGGTCTAGTTTATCATCGTTCAAGGTCTGACCACCTTCACCGAAGTAATCGTAATCGCGGATACTCACCCACACATCACGTTGGTGGTGCCACTGACCTGCACCGATAAAGCTCAAGTTCAAGCTGTGATCTGAACCTTCTGGGTTGTACCCTACAGCAGCGAAGTAGTTAAGACCTTCACCTTGTGTGTTGTAGATGTAACCGTTACCCAACCAGCGTGAGATCAATACAGAAGAAGCCCAACCTGCAGCGTTCTTTCCAGAGTTGTAAGAAGCCGTTGTTTTGAAGTAGCCGTCGTTACCCGCAACTTGGGTAAATGATCCGCCTTCTTTCTTATCAGCAGCCTTCGTGAAGATACTTACCGTACCACCTACAGAAGGAACAGCTAGACGAGATGCACCAAGACCACGCTGGATCTGGATACCCGAAGCTACGTCTGATAGACCTTGCCAGTTCGACCAGTACAAACGACCGTTTTCCATATCGTTCACCGGCTGACCGTTGATAAGGAATGAAGTATTCGTTTGATCAAAACCACGTAAAGAAATACGTGAATCACCGTAACCACCACCTTGCTTCGTAGCGTATACACCAGGGGTAGTGTTCATCACCTCTACAAATTCGAGGTTACCTACCTTAAGAGAAATCTCTGCAACAGAGATCGTTGATACTGCGATCGGAGTTTCGCGCTCCTTTGCAACATCAATAACGTCCGAAGTCACAACGATCTCGTCCAACATGTTGAACAAAGAATCTGCTGTAGCTTCTTGTGCGTTTACGGTACCTAATGCAAGTACGGCAAACAGGGAAAGTACTGTTCTTTTCATTTTTTGAATTTTGAACTATGGTTATTCAGGAGCAAAAATACATGCAACGCTAACCGCTTTCCAAGCCCGTATGTTACGACAAAGTAAAGTTTCCCAAAACTTTGTTAAACAAATAAGGCGCTGAAAAACAGCGCCTTACTAGATCTATATACGTGGTATAAGTACTTACTCTCCAGCGTCAATCACTGCCTTGATTTTCGCTTCGACTTCTTCCGCAAGCTCCGGGTTATCAATAAACAGCTGTTTTACAGTATCTCTACCTTGACCAAGGCGTGTTTCACCATAGCTGAACCACGAACCGCTCTTCGTTAGTATATCATGCTGCACCCCGAGATCGATCAATTCTCCCGCTTTGGAGATTCCAAGGCCGTACATGATGTCAAATTCAGCCAAGCGGAACGGTGGAGCAACCTTGTTCTTCACCACTTTCACACGAGTACGGTTACCTATAACGCGATCGCCATCTTTAATCTGTGTCGAACGGCGAATATCCAAGCGTACTGAACTGTAGAATTTAAGAGCATTACCACCAGTGGTCGTTTCCGGGTTACCGAACATCACACCGATCTTTTCACGCAACTGGTTGATGAAAATTACCGTACAGTTCGTTTTAGAAATGGTACCTGTGAGTTTACGCAAAGCTTGAGACATCAAACGTGCCTGCAAACCTACACGAGCATCTCCCATCTCACCTTCGATCTCTGCCTTTGGCGTTAAGGCTGCAACAGAATCTATAATGAGAATGTCGATCGCACCTGAACGAACAAGATTATCCGCAATCTCGAGCGCCTGCTCACCGTTATCCGGCTGCGAAACGATCAAATCGTCTGTGTTCACCCCTAGTTTTTCTGCGTAGAAGCGATCAAACGCATGCTCCGCATCGATAAATGCTGCGATACCACCTTTGCGCTGGCACTCCGCAATAGCATGCAGGGTGAGTGTCGTTTTACCTGAACTTTCTGGTCCGTAGATTTCTACCACGCGACCTTGCGGGTATCCACCGACACCGAGCGCAACATCAAGGGTTAGCGAACCCGTAGGAATAGAGTCGACCTCTACTACAGGGGCATCGCCCATCTTCATGACTGTTCCTTTACCGTAGGCTTTGTCCATACGGTCCATTGTGAGTTTGAGTGCCTTGAGTTTGGCGTCTTTATCTGCGCTCATAATCTTAGAATGCTAATAATATTAGAATTTATACAAATGTAGGACTTTGATTCATTCGGCAAAGCCCTTTCTAATAAATTACAGCAAGAAATTTAAATTCCTAATACAAAGCGAGGATCTGCTCGGTCGCTTCTTTCGTTTTTACCTTTTCTAACACCTGCTCGATCACCCCGTTTTCGTCGATCACATAGGTGTGTCTGTAGATGCCATCAAACTCACGTCCCATGAACTTTTTTAGTCCCCATGCTTCGAAGGCTTCGATGATGGATTTTTCTTCATCAGCGATGAGGTTGTAGTTGAGTTCTTGTTTAGTCGCGAAGTTGAGCTGACGCTTGACGGAGTCTGCACTGACGCCTACTACCTCGAAGCCTTTGGCCGCTAGATCCGCGTAGTGATCTCTGAAGTTACACGCCTCTGCGGTACATCCGGGAGTGGACGCTTTTGGGTAGAAAAAGAGGATGATTTTCTTGCCCTTGAATCCTTCTGAACTGATGGTTTCTCCGTGCTGATTTACACCGCTCCAGGCAGGTGCTTCTTGTCCAATTTGTAATGCCATTGTGAATTTCTTTTATTTCTCAACAACTCGAAGTTAGCTTTGTTTGACCACAAGAGAAGCTTGTGAGGTTAAAAAAAAATACTACGAAGATGACCAAGGCAGAGCGCGTACAATATGTGGTGGATGAGTTGGAGAAATTGTACCCGGAAACTCCCGTCCCCCTGGACCATAAAGACCCATTCACCCTGCTAGTGGCCGTCGTGCTCAGTGCGCAGTGTACGGATGAACGCGTAAATAAAATCACTCCGAAGCTCTTTGCGGTGGCTGACAATCCGTACGACATGGCAAAACTGAGTGTGGAGGAGATCGCTGCAATCATACGACCGTGCGGTCTAGTTCCGATGAAAAGCAAGGGAATTCACGCGTTCAGCAACACCATCGTCGAAAAGTTTGACGGCAAGGTGCCTGCGAGCTTTGAGGCGCTCGAAGACATGCCCAGCGTCGGACACAAAACGGCGAGCGTGGTGATGAGCCAGGCGTTTGGCGTGCCCGCTTTCCCTGTGGACACGCACATCCAGCGCTTGATGTTCCGATGGGGTCTATCGAACGGCAAATCCGTGGATCAGACCGAAAAAGACGCAAAACGATTGTTTGGTCGGGAGCTATGGAACAAACTGCACTTGCAAATCATTTTCTACGGGAGGGAATACAGCCCAGCGCGGGGATGGGATCTGGAACGCGATTTTATTACTAGAAAAATTGGTCGCAAAAGCGAAATCAAAAAATGGGAGGCGGAGCAGGAGCGAAAAGCGAAGAAGGCCGCAGGAAGTAAGAAAGCTCGGAGATAGTTGCTATTTTTGGGCGAATTGAACACAAAACGACAAGCATTTATATATGGGACGCGCATTTGAATTTAGAAAAGAACGCAAGTTTAAACGTTGGGCTGGGATGGCGAAAACCTTCTCGCGCATCAGCAAAGACATCATCATGGCCGTGAAGGAAGGCGGAGACAATCCAGATTCCAATTACCGCCTGCGCATGTTGTTGCAGAATGCGAAGGCTGCGAACATGCCGAAAGACAACGTAGAGCGTGCGATCAAAAAAGCGATGTCCAAGGATCAAAGCGACTACAAAACCATCATCTACGAAGGCTACGCGCCGCATGGGGTGGCTGTTTTGGTGGAGACGGCGACTGATAATAATACCCGTACTGTAGCAAATGTGCGCTCGTACTTCAACAAGCTCAACGGCTCGTTCGGCACGCAAGGTTCGGTAGAGTTTATGTTTGAGCACAAATGCCACTGTAAGATCGCTGCAGGCGATGTGGATGTAGAGGAACTAGAGCTCGAATTGATCGATTTTGGTGCGGAGGACGTGTTCTCGGATACCGAAGAAAAAGACGGTGAAGAGCAAGAAATCATTATGGTCTATGGCCAATTTTCAGAGTACGGAAACATCTCAAAGGGACTCGAGGAATTGGGCCATGAAATCATTGAATCTGGCTTTGAATACATCCCTACCACGACCAAAGAAGTGGACGAAGAGCAAGCCAAAGAGATTGAAAAGCTCATCGAAAAATTAGAGGAAGACGACGACGTACAGCACGTGTACACCACGATGCGTTAAGCACGTACTTCTCATAGATCTTAGAAAACGCTCGGCAACCCCGGGCGTTTTTTTTTTGGGGTTACAACCGAACCACTTCAGCCTCGGGAGCCGCTTTTACAATCTCCCCGAGCAAGTCGGCAGATTCGCATTCCACAAGCAGTTCATCGTATGTATTGTAGTACAGTATAATTCCAGCACCGGGCGAAAATATTCCTTTTAGCGCCGCACGTGCATTGCCAACAGGCAAGACCTCAACCTTGGTTACGTTTGACAGATCCACCGAATCGAACCAATTCAAATTTGCCGTGCGCTGTATCAACCTTCCTTCCCGAATCTTTACGGGAACATACAACTGAAGTAAACGAACCACGAAACCTCCCGAAGTACCTATAATCACTGATGGTATGATCATCCATCCCGTACTTTTCATTAGAGCGATGCCCAATGCAAATATTGCAGCAAGCAATAGAACAATGTTTCGCTTCACAGCACTAACATAGGCACCCTTCTTTTTAAATACAGTCTCCATAGGAATCAAGGTATAAAAAAAGCACGGACCTGAAAACGGGTCCGTGCTTTAAAATGGTCTATAAAACAACGCTCAACTCTAGCCCATCTTACGCAATGAACTGCGCTCAATCTGCTGCTGTGAATATGCTTTAGTAATGATAATCTCTTTTTGATCCATTCCAGGAGCATCAAACATATGATCCGTTAGAATAGCTTCACAAACGCTGCGCAATCCGCGAGCTCCGAGCTGATACTCTAGTGCGATATCTACAATGTATTCAAACACGTCGTCCTCAAACTTAAGATCGATACCGTCCATATGGAACAAATGCTGGTACTGCTTCACCAGTGCATTTTTCGGCAAAGTCAAAATCGCTTGAAGTGCCTTCTTATCAAGTGGTGACATGAACGTCACGATCGGCATACGACCGATCAGCTCAGGAATCAAACCGAACGACTTCAAATCACTAGGCGTGATGTAGCTCAACAGCTCCTCATCCATAATGTGCTGGCGCACCTCCTTAGAATATCCTAAAGTAGATGAGTTCAAGCGTGAGCCGATCTTTTTCTCAATCCCCACGAAAGCACCACCGGCGATGAACAAGATGTTCGTGGTATCCACCTCGATGTACTTCTGGTCCGGATGCTTGCGACCGCCTTTCGGAGGTACATTCACCTTAGAGCCTTCGAGTAGTTTCAACAGACCTTGCTGCACCCCTTCGCCGCTTACATC
>CATITW010000012.1 GCA_949547975.1 Cryomorphaceae bacterium
CCAGCTGTCTGTTGGCCTGAGCGATTGCTTTTTCAAATTCGAAATCTGCTGGGTTTCTCAATCCGCGCAATAAGAAATCTGCTCCTGAAGACTGTGCGAAATCTACGGTTAGGCCGGTATAGGTGACTACCTGAATTTTTGGTTCGTCTTTGAACGCTTCTTTAATCCAAGTAAGGCGTTGCTCTAGAGTGAACATGTATTTCTTTGCAGAGTTGGTCCCAACAGCGATGATGATCTTGTCAAAAAGTGGCAGCGCACGTTCGATGATGTCCACGTGGCCTAAAGTGATGGGGTCAAATGAGCCCGGAAATAATGCAATGCGTTCCATCTTCGAAAGATACGTTTATTGTGCTAAAGCTTCATGTACCATAGACTCGAGCACTTTGCTGAGCGACCAGCCTCGGTGTTGCAACTGCTGCGGTACAATCGATGCTGGACTGAGCCCCGGAATGCTGTTGACCTCGATGAGTACGGGCGTTCCTGCGCTCGTGATGATGTAGTCGATGCGAATGATGCCACGTAGGTTGAGGTAGCGGTAGACTTCGGTCGAAAGTTGCTTTATTTTTTGGTCCAATTCCGCCGAAATCCTCGCAGGCGTAATTTCCTGGGACTTCCCTTCATATTTTGCTTCGTAGTCAAAAAATCCCGCCTCTGTAGGAACGATCTCCGTGATGGCGATCGACTGCGGATGCGCCTGTTTCAGCGTTGTGTCTTGTTCAAAATCATAGGCTGTGGACAAGACTCCACAACCTACTTCTGTGCCAGAGATTCCCTCTTCTACAAGCACTGCGCCGCCCTCGCTCTGTGCGTATTCAAAAGCCGCTTCAAGTGCTTCGGCCGCTTCGACTTTGGTGACCCCAAAACTCGAGCCGGAACAGTTTGGTTTTACAAACAGTGGAAAATGCCACGATTTAAAGGTCTCGACGCCGGGGAATGCGTGAAATAATTGGCCTTTGGGCACTTCAAACCCACCCAATCTCAAAAGCTGATTGCACTGCGCCTTATTGAATGTAAGTGCACTTTCAAAGGTGTCACACGTGCTGTGGGGGAGTTGGAGTACGTTGAGAAATCCGCTCATGTGACCGTCCTCGCCAGGCGTGCCGTGGATGCAGTTAAACACGTAGTCCGCTTGGAGCTCACCGATGTGCACTTTGTCCTCTCCGTTGAAGAACCCTTCCTTAGTTAAGACGATAAAAAGTGTGTTGAACCCAGCTTCCAAAAATGCGGTATAGGCCGTCTTCCCAGAAGCGACGCTGATGTGGTGCTCGGAAGAAAATCCTCCGGCCAATACGACGATGGTTTTTTGAGCGTTTTCCATAGATGTAAATGTAATGCACAACGGTTTTCGCCAAAGGGTGTATAACAAGTATCTTTACACCATGAAGCACTGGCTACGATATCTCTTTTCGAAGACGTTTTTGAAGACCGCTGCCGCCGCAATTGTGGTGGTAGTCGTGTCCATATTCGGGAGTTTGTATTGGCTGAAATCGGTGACCCATCACGGGAAAACGGTGGAAGTTCCGAACCTGAAACTCCTTCAACTTGAACGGGCTATGGCCCAGCTCGACTCACTAGGCCTGCAATACGAAGTGATTGATAGTACCCACTATGTTCCCGGTATTGCAGAAGGTGCGGTGGTGGAAAGTTTCCCGAGGGAGTACCAAAAAGTGAAATTGGGCAGAACCATCTTGCTTACGACGAACCCCGCCACGTTGCCAAAATATCCGCTGCCAAACTACCGAGATCAGCTCGTGAGTTATGTGAGCGGAAAATTCAAAACGAAAGGCTTTTTGATCGACAGTGTCGTGATGATTCCAGATTTAAGCCATGATCTCGTACTAAAAGTGCTCGATGAAAAGGGGCTTGAAGCAGAGGAGCAACAGCCGTACCCTACGGGATCTTCGTTCACGCTTTATGTGAGTGCAGGACAGGACGGTCGAACAGTATACTTGCCAGAATTGATCGGTTTAACCTACGGGGAAGCTAGAACCACTTTAAGTTCCTTCAGTTTGAACGAGGGTGCGCTCATTTTCATGGATGAGATTGAAGATACTGCAGGGGCCTTCATTATGAAGCAGTTCCCCGCCTATGACCTCGAAGTGGAGGTAGGTGCAGGTAGTGCTGTGGATCTGTGGCTTGTGGCTGATAGCTCGAAAGTACCCGTTCAACCCGTGTTAGATTCGTTAACTATAGATACGCTCGATGTACTCTAGATACCTATTTCTACTTCTAGTATTTAGCGCGCAATCGCTTGTCGCTCAGGTGGTCGAGACTTCTGAGGCGCTCACTAGTGCCCCGCTCGAATGGAAGGGAATTGCAGAGTCTACAGATACGTTAGTACCGCCTTTTGTCGATGATTTTTCGTACCCGAGTACACGTCCTAATCCGCGCCTCTGGCAAGATCAAAAAGTATGGATCAATGACGAATATGCATTGTTCCAAAACAGCATCGGCGTTGCCACCTTTGATGGACTGAATACCTATGGCTTTGCTTACAAACCGGGGTCGTTAAATTCGGATAGTCTAGCGGATGTGTTGACCAGCGCATATTTGAATCTGAGCGGAATGAACAATGTTTGGCTTTCTTTTCAGTACCAGCGCGCCGGAACAGGAGAAGCTCCTTCGGCCAGCGATAGCTTAGTGGTTGAATTTTGGTCGCCAGTGACGCAAACCTGGAGCTATCAGTGGGGGATTACCGGCACAGGCGGCAGTACACCTTTTCGGTCTGCCATCATGCCTGTAACCGGGCCTGAATATCTACAAGATGGATTTGCATTTCGCATCGGCAGTTACGGTGCACGTTCGGGTGCCTATGACATCTGGAACATTGACTACGTTCAGCTGGACAAGGACCGTTCGGACAGCGATACTATAATCACTGAGCCTACTTTCGCCCGTGCACATCCCTTGCTTATCGGCAGCGGCGCTTACACGAGCTGGCCGTGGTGGGTGAGTTCAGCAAGTGCGGTGAATAATTCTCCGACGACTTTAGAATACGTGTACCGTAGAAATGGTGTCGTTCCGCCGGGAGGATGGAGTTTAAACCTCGGGCAATACCGCTGGGAGGAAAATGGCGTAGTCATTTCTCAAAGTGCATCGGTTGCAGTAGTGACGAATACCAGCCACAACATAGACCAGACCTTCACGTTGGACGTGCCGAACAATGCATTAAGCTTTTTGAATGGACCGACTACCGTGAAGTCAAAGATTTGGTTTGACGGTTCTGCCGCGGGATTCCGTTCGAACGACACCGTGTATCAAACGTTGCGCTTGGACAACTATTTGTCGTTAGACGATGGTTCGGCTGAACGCGCCTATGCCGTACAAAATATCAGCGGTGGTCGTGTCGCTCAGCGCTTTCAGACGGGGGGACTAGGCATGAC
>CATITW010000013.1 GCA_949547975.1 Cryomorphaceae bacterium
CCTCAAACGAAGGTGCTGAACATCACATCACAAGTAATCGCAAAAGCTAAATAATGACGATATTCTTACAAGCCGCCGCAGGTGGTGGCATCATGAGTTTCCTTCCATTCATCATGATCTTGCTGGTCATGTATTTGTTCTTCTTCCGTCCGCAGATGAAGAAGCAGAAGGAGGAGTCGAAATTCCGCCAAGAAGTAAAAAAAGGTACTCGCATCGTTACAACTAGCGGTATTCACGCAAAGATTTTAGAGGTTGGTGACAATTTCTTGATCATCGAAAGTGAAAACAGCCGACTCAAAATTGAGAAAAGCGCTGTGAGTAAAGAGCTTAGTGCTCAATACCAGAAAGCAGAGAAATAGTATTTTTAAACCGGCCCTTGAGGCCGGTTTTTTTATGTCTAGAATTAAATCCATACTTCGACCCGATGCGCTGTTGTTCATCGCTCTTGCAGCGGTGTTCTGGTTGGTCATGACTGTGAGTAATGCGGATACAGCACGAGTGGTGAATGTAACGGTGGTCTCGGACCAGCGCATCGTCGATGATTTGTGGTTGCTAGACACCACTGCTACCTTACAGGTACGTGTAGCTGCTCAAGGGATTAATATTCTGGGCTTGCGGAAGTTCAACAGTACTGTGCTGACCGTTCCCTCTGAGTTTTGGAACACGGAACAGGGTTCGGCACGAGTGAAGGGGTCGGATCTTTTGGCGTCTATCTCTGATGCGTTTGGAAACTCAGCCGTACAGGTGATCGATGAATACATCACCTTTCCCAGTACAGAGGTCGTTACCAAGCTTCAACCGGTGCGCGTGGATGGGTTGGATAGATTGACGCTGCCTTCGGGATGGAATTGGCTTGAAAAGCCTCATATCGAACCTCTTGTGATAGAAGTCCGAGGTCCAAATACGCTACTGTCATCCGCCACGCCGTTCATTACCATAGCGCCTCGAGAGTGGGAGGGAGCGATGGGACTGTCTTATGAGGTCAGTGGTTTGCCTTATGGTTGTACTACATCTTCTGACGAGATCGTTTTGCTGGGCCATTCTGCGGTGTGGGCAGAGCGAAAAATCACGATTGAAACCCAAGAGGGATCCAGAGTATATCCGGTAGAAGTCTGGCTGAGCGGTCCTGTGGAAGAGCTTAAGGGTACGAATGTCGAAACACTTGGAACGCTTGAATTGGACCGTAAAAGTGAGCGCGTTTTGATCGACTTCAAGCCTGGGTCTAAAAACTTAAAGGTTTTACGCGTTAGCCCTTCGGATTATCCTATTTTCACTTTCTAGATGAATTCGAAAGTGATTTGCATAACGGGCGGTATAGGCTCTGGGAAGTCCACCGTATGTGCGCTCATAGAGCAGCGCGGCTTTCCTGTGTACTACAGCGATACGCGCGCGAAAGAGTTAATGGAAGGCGATTCTAACGTAGTTGATGCGATCACAGCGCTCTTTTCTGAAGCTGCCTATCAAGACGGAAAGTTAAACCGCCGTTTTCTTGCAGATCAAATTTTCACCAACCCGACCTTAAAGGCACGTCTTGAGGCGATTGTCCATCCGGCGGTTCGCGAAGATTTTAAGACGTGGTGTTCGGATCAAAGCACTTCGCTCGTTTTTAAAGAAAGTGCCTTGGCCTTAGAAGTCGCAGATGACAGCTGCTCCCGTATAGTGAGTGTCATTGCAGATCGAGAGCTTCGCATTGCACGCGTGTTATGCCGCAACATGGACTGGTCGCTGTCTCAAGTATTAGAGCGCATGAAGCATCAAACTTCCGACGCCGAACGCGTGGAACGATCAGACTTCATCGTTCGCAATGATCACGATATCGACGAGTTGGGCAAAGGGGTGGATCAGCTTCTTACGATGCTCAATGACATCTGAACCAGGCCGTTCGGATAGCTTCTTGTTCCTGAATTTTTCCAAGTATGGCTCGTGGCGTTTGCCCGGAACAAAGGAATGCCTTCTCCTAAGGTCACAGGAACATAAGTGAGAATAAGCTCATCGATCAGTCCTTCTTCATGCAGTCGAGCATTCGTTGCACCACCTCCAATGATCCAGATCGTCAATCCTTCCTTTTGCAATTCACGAACCACTTCTGCAGGGGATGCAGTACGGATTTCTACACCCTCATCGACACTAGGTACATCATCACTATTGCTTAAAACAATGCTACGTTTTCCGTGGTAGGGATAAGCGCCTTCAAACTCCGAAACTTGCTTGTAGGTATTGTATCCCATGACTACTACATCTACAGAATCGTAAAAAGCAGCATACCCGTAGTCTTCCTCTGGAATGGTGTAATTAGGATCATCTAAGAAGGCAACGCTTCCATTTTTGGCAGCTATGTATCCATCTAATGTTACAGCAGTGTAGAGAATAGTTTTAGACATGGGAGGTACTAGGCTTAATGTTCAAAGCGAATGAGTCAAAAACCATGCCGATTTAACGCCTCCTACAATAAATCATTTGCGAGGTTGGCCAATTCGGAACGCTCTCCTTTTTCCAATGTCACATGCGCATAGATGTCACTTCCTTTGAGTTTATCAACGATGTAACTCAACCCGTTGGATTGTTCATCTAGATAAGGCGTATCGATCTGGCGCACATCACCCGTGAAAATAAACTTTGCACCATCGCCCGCACGAGTAATGATGGTCTTAATCTCGTGAGGAGTGAGGTTCTGACTCTCATCCACGATAAAGATGATATCCGCTAAGGAACGTCCACGAATGTAGGCGAGGGGAGTGATCAAAATTTTCTCCTTTTCGACCATCTCTTCCAACTGCTTGTACTCCTTGTCTCGATCTGAGAAAGTGTTCTTGATCAATTTCAGATTATCCCACAACGGCTGCATGTACGGACTGATCTTCTCTGATGCGTCGCCAGGAAGGTAGCCAATGTCTCTATTGGACAGCGGGACAATAGGACGCGCTAAATAAATTTGTTTGAAATCTCGGCGCTGCTCTAAAGAAGCGGCAAGGGCAATCAACGTCTTTCCTGTTCCTGCCATACCGATTAACGTCACCAGTTTGATGTCCGGATTCAGAATGGCATGAATGGCAAAGGCTTGTTCTGCATTGCGCGGTTTGATGCCATACACACTGCGCTTGTCTATATGATCCAGTGTACCGTGTATGCTGTTGTAAAAAGCCAACCCCGAACTTTGGTCCGTTTTAAGAATAAAATAGCTGTTCGGGAACGGTGTGAAGTCCGGATTCTGAGCCTTCACTTCATCGATATCTACGCGCTTTTTCTCATAGAGTTTACTTAGCGTATCGGGGTGAATGTTCACGGTAGACTTCCCATGAAATAGGGCATCAACATCTTTGATTTTCCCAGTCAAATAATCCTCAGCATCTAAATCCAGTGCCTTGGCCTTCAGACGAAGGTTAATGTCTTTCGAAACGAGAATCGTTTTTCGGCCTTGCTCTTCTTCACGAACATTCATCGCCGCGTTGATGATCTTATGATCCATCTTACGGCCTAGAATTTTCTCTGCATCGGTTCCGTCCATTCTCGAAGTGTCCATGACGACTTTGATTCTGCCGTCCCTATGCTCCGCGATCGGTAACCAATTTGTAAAGTTTTTCCCTTCGGTTATTTTATCCAGCGTTCGTATGAATTCACGCGCCTCATAATTCTTGGAATCGTGGCCTTTTTTGAATTCATCCAATTCTTCCAAAACGGAGATGGGCAGCACGACATCGTGCTCTTCAAAGTTGTAAATAGAGTGGTGGTCAAAAAGAACAACGGAAGTGTCCAAAACGAAGATTTTCGTCGCTTTCGTCTTGGTCGATTTCGTTTGCTTAGCCATAGTAGTTTCATTAGTGTGCTTTGAAATTACCCATTAATCCTACTGCGCTATGTTAAAACAAGTTTAACTATACCCGTTATTAACAACACGGGGTGTTGATATCTGCTTTTGGGTCAAAAAAAAGTCCCAAATGCTCGACGGCACTTGGGACTTTGTAGTCGGTATTTCTTACCTACACTTTATTTTACAGCAGTCAACGTTTTGGGAGCACCCTCCAGGATTTCCTTACTCGCTTCTGCTTTGAACTGAGCGAAGTTTTCTTCAAATTTCAGGGCCAATTCCGAAGCTGCCGCATCATACGCATCCCCATCAGCCCAAGTAGGTTTTGGATCCAACAACTCCGCAGGAACGCCTTCACAAGATGTCGGCATCGCTAATCCAAAAATTGGGTGCTCGGTATATGCAATATGATCAAGCTGTCCATTCATAGCAGCAGTAATCATTGCACGCGTATAGCTCAGTTTCATGCGTTTTCCTGTTCCATAGCCGCCGCCGCTCCATCCGGTGTTGACCAACCAGACGTTCACGCCAGATTTAGTCATTTTCTCACTCAGCATGCTGGCATATTTCGTCGGATGCAATGGCATGAATGGCGCTCCGAAACAAGCACTAAACACTGCTTTAGGTTCGGTTACACCTTCCTCAGTACCCGCAACTTTCGCAGTGTACCCACTAATGAAGTGGTAGGCTGCTTGACCAGGAGTAAGTTTCGAAATAGGGGGCAATACGCCGTAGGCATCTGCTGTTAGGAAGAAGATGTTTTTTGGATGGTGTGCTAGCGAGCCCTCTTGAATGTTTCTGATGTGTTCGATGGGGTAACTAACACGCGTGTTTTGTGTGATAGACGAATCCTCAAAGGCAACAGTCTTGTCTTCGTTGAGGGTGACGTTCTCCAGTATTGCGTGCGGCTTGATGGCATTAAAGATGTCCGGTTCTTTTTCAGCGCTGAGATCGATGACCTTAGCGTAACAACCGCCTTCGAAGTTAAAGATGGTGTCATCCGCACACCAGCCGTGTTCGTCGTCACCGATGAGTTTACGGTTTGGATCCGCACTTAGGGTGGTTTTTCCGGTACCCGATAGTCCGAAGAAAATGCTCGTATCGCCTTGGTCACCAACGTTAGCGGAACAGTGCATGCTGAGCACATCTTGTTGATGTGGAAGGATGTAGTTTAGTGCGCTAAAGATTCCTTTTTTGATTTCTCCGGTATAGCCTGTACCACCGATGATGATGGTTTTTTCAGTGAAGGAAAGTATCGCAAAGTTGGACTGACGTGTACCGTCACGTTCTGGGTCCGCTAGGAATCCAGGGGCGTTGATGACGGTCCAGTCGTTGTTGAAATTGGCCAATTCCTCTTCTGAAGGACGAAGGAACATGTTGTACGCAAACTGATTGCTCCACGGATATTCGTTAATCACACGAAGCGACAAGCGGTATTTCTCGTGAGCACCGGCGTACGCGTCACGCACGTAGACTTCTTTGTCCTCAAGGTAGGCGCAGAGTCGCTCCTTTAAGGCAGAAAACTTGGCGGGGTCAAAAGGCTTATTGATGGGCCCCCACCAAACAGAGTCTTTGGTCAGATCGTCTTTTACAATGAAGCGGTCTTCGGGAGAGCGTCCGGTGTATTTCCCGGTGTTCACCGTGATGGCACCATGCGCAGTGCGTGTTGCCATTCCTTTGGCGATGCTGTGCTCTTCTAGCGTTGAAGGGTCAAGGTTGCTAAATACAACGCTTGCCTTGATGCCTAGGGCGCTCAAGGATTCCAGGTGGTTCTTGGAATTCATGTTTAAAGTGGTTGGTTCTACTAATAGGTTGCAACAAAGTTACATTTCCCATTTACTTAGATCACTCTAGTGGTCAAGAATTATCCTGTGATATTCAACTTTTATCCACATCTGTGGCAGAACCTGAATTTTGGAAGGCTATCGATACCCAGCCTGCGATGAACATCAAGCCGCCGATCGGAGTCACAGGGCCTAAAAACGACAGGTCAACTCCCATGAGTTCATCTAGAGTTAACAGGTAGATGCTACCACTGAAGAGTAGAATGCCGAGCATGAAAAATTGGGCAGAGCGTTTAAATTCAGGTCGAAATAACGCTGGGAGCAGGGCCACGGTGTGTATGAGATGATAAGTCGTCCCTGTTTTAAAGGAGGAGAGGTTTTCTGGAGTGAGTACATCCTTCAGGGTGTGAGCTCCTAAGGCGCCTAGAATTACTGCGGTTGCTCCTATAAAGGCAATGAGTTTTTTCATGGAGGGAATTTAAGGAATCTTTGGGGACGGGTTGTGTTGAGAATTAAACAAAAACTATATATAAGGTTAGATTACGAACAAAGCGGTTTTGTAGTATTTTAGGAATTCACAGAAAGAATATACTATGAAACGCATCTTATTAATTGGGGCAGGACTCAGTACCAAAAGTTTAGTACCCTATTTGAAACAACGCTTGCAGAGTGAAAATTGGTTTTTGACCGTTCTAGATCGCGATGTTCAAGTAGCTGAGAAAAGACTGGGGACTCCTAATGAAAGATGCGTTGCCGGAGCCTTGGACATTACTGACCTAGATGCGCTTTCTAAAGCGATGGACGATACGTTTGTAGTCATTTCAATGGTCCCTGCGCACATGCACATGTCGGTGGCTAAGATGGCCTTGGAGAAAGGGGTTCACCTGCTTACAGCCAGCTATTTAACGAGCGAAATGTCTGCCTTAGATGCAGAAGTACGTTCCAAAGGACTCATGTTCTTAAACGAATGCGGACTGGATCCGGGAATCGATCATATGTCTGCGATGCGTTTACTAGATAAGATTCGCAATGAAGGCGGAAAAATCAACCTCTTTGAGAGTTTTACGGGCGGTTTGTTAAGTCCGGAGAGTGAAGGCGATAATCCATGGCGCTATAAGTTTACTTGGAACCCAAGAAACGTCGTTTTAGCAGGTCAAGGAGGCGCTGTGAAGTTCATTCAAGAAGGCAAGTACAAATACATTCCTCCGCACATGGTCTTCAGACGTACTGAATTTATGCGAGTCGAAGGGTACGGTAAGTTTGAGGGTCTAGCCAATAGAGACAGCTTAAAATACCGTAAAGCCTACGGGTTAGAAGAAGTGGATACCTTGTACAGAGGTACGTTGCGCCGCCCTGGGTTTGCGCGCGCATGGGA
>CATITW010000014.1 GCA_949547975.1 Cryomorphaceae bacterium
GAGCGACTTCCTGAAGTGTTGATGGGTTTAAATGCAAAAGGCAGTCACCCACTCAATAGTGCGCTTGAACGCCACACTGGCGAAGGGCCACAAGCGAACGTCAAAAGATTCAAAGCCCTACCGGGAAAAGGCATCCAAGGCAAGATCGACGGAACGCTCTACTATCTCGGGTCTATCGAATGGTACAAAGAGATCACTGCAGGAGAGTGGCCCATCCCGACACAAACCACCTCCTTACTCTTTACCGAAAAAGCAGTGATTGCCAGCATTACATTTGAAGATGTACTCCGACCGGAGTCGAAGACCTTGATTGATGGCTTGAAAAAAAGAGGCGTACAGCCCATCATCCTTTCTGGAGATGCTGAGGCTGCCGTGGCGAAAGTAGCCTATGAACTTGGGATTCGTGAATACCACAGCCATTTGATGCCGCTTGAAAAAGATGCGCTCGTCAAGCAATACAGCGACCAAGGGGTGACCTTGTTTATCGGAGATGGGATCAATGACACCGTCGCACTGCAGCGTGCCGCAGTCGGAGTGAGTATGTCTGAGGGTACTTCCGCCGCACAGGAAAATTCAGATGTCGTACTTACCCGAGGCGGACTCGGCCAGCTTGAAGACTACTTTAAACTTGGACGCGCTACCATGTTTACGATCAAGGGAAATCTTTGGTGGGCATTCGGCTATAACATACTCGCGATTCCCTTGGCTGCGGGTTTGCTCTACCCTACTTTTGGAATAAGCCTCACGCCTATGATGGCCAGTATCGCTATGAGCGTAAGTTCGCTGGGGGTGGTTTTTAATTCTGTACGACTAAAAAATAGATGGTAAGATGACGATAGATAGTAAAATAAATTGCGGAGGATGCATCGCGAAAGTTCAAGGAGATTTGGATGCGTTGTGCGGTTCTGGGAATTGGTCGGTGGATACCACCCAACCCAACAAGCCTCTCACCTTTGACGATGAGATTGACGTAGATGATGTCCTCGATGTGTTGGAGAAATTTAATATGACGGTGGAGTAATGAACATCGGCTTACTCGCGCGCAAAACACTCTTTTCTCAACCGGGAGGGGATTCGGTTCAAGTGGTGCATACCGCAGAAGCCTTGCAGCGCTTTGGCCATAGAACATTCATCATAAAAGCCGGCGATCCGCTGCCTGAGGAGCTGGATCTTTTGCACTTCTTCAACATAGGCAGGCCGGCAGACGCCTTGCCCTATTTCAAGCGATTTAAGGGACAAAAGGTGATAAGCACAGTGTATGTAGAGTATGCAACCGCCGACCGTCAGCGTTTTCCGTTTTTGTTTTCCTTGTTCGGCGAGCACGGTATGGAATACATCAAAACGATAGCCCGCGCGCGCAATAAGACGGATCGATGGCCGGAGCTTAGCTACCTGTTCAAGGGGCAGCGTAAAAGCATGATATACCTATTGAATCATTGCGATAGAATCATCACTTCTTCGATGAGCGAGTTGCAGCGCATGAGCACTTGGGCAAAACTTCCAGGCAAATCTTTACGTGATCGTCACCGTCTAGTGCCCCTGGGTATCGACTCAGATTTTATTCATATTCCCAGGGATACCGAGGAACGCAAAGGGCTTCTTATGGTCGGGCGTTTGGAGTATCTGAAAAACCAATTATCTGTTATCCAGTGGGCGAAACAAATGGACTGGCCCCTCACTGTAGTCGGCGATAAAAACGTCAATCAAGAAGAGTATTACGAGCGTTGCATTGCTGAGGCCGGCCCTCGCACGAAATTCTTACCGTTTCAAAACACAAAGGACATCGTCCGATTGATGGACCAGCACAAAGTGTTTATCGTACCCTCACTTTTTGAATCGTACTCGCTTGTCGCATGGGAAGCCGCTGCACGTGGAATGGCTGTAGTTGCGAACCAGGTAGCAGACATGTCTGAAACGCTGGCTCCTGTGGCCGAGTTTACAGATTTCAACGTCCCACGCACTGCTCAAAGCGTCATAGAATTTGAGCTAACGCAGGTAAGACCGCGCACAAAAAAATCCCAAGCATGGTTCGAAAACTATACTTGGGATGAAATAGGTCAAAAGATTGACGAGGCCTACCGTTAAGGAAACATCGTAAAAGGAACGCCCGGTTTATCTCGCTTGTTCCATCTCTTTTTCAAACGTCTCTTTAAACTTCTCATAGTTGTAATCCACCATGATCTTGTCGTTTTTGCTGAGCGCTTTGTAGTAGTCTTTTACGATTTTCTCACCGTCCAATTCCAACGCGATGTAGTATTTGAATTTACTGGTCGCCGCAACCTGAGTCACTCGATCACAAGCTACAACGACACCACTTAGACGCTGGTCGATGACCGTTCTTGAGTTTTCTTCAAAGCGCTCCAATACCTCTTCAACATTGTTCACTTCGATACTCTTCACGTAGTTGTCCGCAACCACTTTCATAGTGCTTTGAACCATCCC
>CATITW010000015.1 GCA_949547975.1 Cryomorphaceae bacterium
GCAAAAACCCCGAACCAGTACAAGCTGATCGAATCCGCTATGGAGAACGATATGGTTTTTGCCGTAGGCCCTGCAGGAACGGGTAAAACGTATACCGCAGTAGCTCTCGCAGTACGCGCATTAAAGAATCGTGAGGTACGCCGTATTGTACTTACGCGACCAGCGGTGGAAGCCGGTGAAAATCTGGGATTCCTTCCTGGGGACTTGAAAGAAAAATTGGATCCGTACCTCGCTCCACTATATGATGCACTTCGAGATATGATTCCTAAAGAGAAATTGGAATTCTATTTAGAAAATAAAACCATCGAAATCGCGCCGCTCGCTTTTATGCGCGGACGAACGCTCGATGATGCCTACGTGATTTTAGACGAGAGTCAAAACACCACAACAGCGCAAATGAAAATGTTCTTGACCCGTATGGGCGAGAACGCACGATTCATCATCACTGGCGACACCTCGCAGATTGACCTTCCTCGGAACCAGCAGAGTGGTCTGAAAGAGGCCCTTGGAATGCTCAAGGGCGTTAAAGGAATTGGCTTCGTACGCCTTACCGGTCAGGATGTGATCCGTCACCCCTTAGTTAAAGAAATTATTAAAGCTTACGAGCAAAAGGATTAGAAATGGACCAGCAGCCCACCTACGAATTTTCTGGACAAACCAATTTTTACCGCGGAAAAGTTCGCGACGTTTACTCCATAGGCAGTGATCTATTAGTCATGGTCGCGTCGAACCGCATATCCGCTTTCGACGTCGTGCTTCCTCGCCCTATTCCGGGCAAAGGACAAGTGCTTAACCAGATCGCAGAACACTTTTTAGAAGCCACCAAAGACATCGTTCCTAACTGGCGTCTTGCTACACCTGATCCGCAAGTCACCGTCGGACATCGTGCAGAACCCTTTAAAGTAGAAATGGTCATTCGTGGCTACCTCGCTGGGCATGCTGCGCGCACGTACAAAAGTGGCCTTCGTGAACTCTGTGGCGTAGCCTTACCCGAGGGTCTCAAAGAAAACGACGCCTTCCCAACTCCTATCATCACTCCAGCCACAAAGGCTGAACACGGCGATCACGATGAAGACATTTCGAGAGAAGACATCATCGCCAAAGGCATTGTCAGCGAAGAGGACTATGTACAACTCGAAAGCTACACCCAAGCTTTATTTGCACGAGGCAGCGAAATGGCAAAGGAGCGTGGTCTTATTTTGGTAGACACGAAGTATGAGTTTGGAAAATTGGCCGACGGAACCATCGTATTGATCGACGAGATTCATACTCCCGACAGCTCTCGGTACTTCTATTTGGACGGATATGGGGAACGTCAGGACCGTGGCGAGTCTCAGCGTCAGCTCAGCAAAGAATTCGTTCGCGAATGGCTCATGGAAAACGGATTCCAAGGACATGAAGGTCAACAAGTACCAGAAATGACCGATGAATTTGTGGAGCTGGTGAGCACCCGTTATCGCGAACTTTTCGAGCACATCACAGGCAAAACCTTCGATCCTGCGCCGCTTGAGGGTGCAAAAGAACGCATCCAACGCAATGTAGAAAGCTACCTTAGCAAACGCGCTTAACACTTATCATCCTCATCTCAGCCATTTCCCCTAATTGGCTGAGATGTTGTATCTTTTTACCTCTAACCTATTCTTTTTTATGAAAAAGCACGTCTTCCTTCTTGCTACCCTTGTGCTCAGCACCGCCTCTTTCGGTCAACTGAAAGTTTTGAAATTCGGAGCAAAAGCCGGATTAAACTACCCTCAAACGTCACTGAGCGCTTCAGATGTTTTGGCCATTTACAACGACCAGACCTACGACATCTCCAACCTTCAAACGGATATTTCTAACGGCTTCAATGCTGGTCTCATTGCTCGCGTGGCACTTCCTTTGATTCCTGCCTA
>CATITW010000016.1 GCA_949547975.1 Cryomorphaceae bacterium
GGGATGGAATTGGCCACACAGGTGGAAGATTTCATTGCCGCAACGGGAGATCGCAACGACAGCAGCACGTATTCGGTGTTTAAAAGTCCTTCGCCAGTGACCCTCCCAGCGCACATTCAAGCGCAGATTATTCAACGCACAAAGCAGCTGACCTATGTCGACTATTACGCTTAAACAGATTCTCAACTACCTCGAAAGTCGCGGAATTTCGCACCGTCTGAGCGGTTCGTTTCCCCTGGACCAATTCCTTTCTTTCGCCTCCATCTTCCAGCCCATACCGAACGGATTTTACTTCTACCTCGGCGAGCGCATGGCGTTTCCTATCGAGGATTCCCTGCTCCTTGCCTCCACCGACACTCCGATGAGCGAACCCGGCACTGGCAACACCGTACTGTACATCGATGCCCAACCGCAGCTCACCTATTACCGCATCTTGCAAGAATTTCATGCTGAAAAATCTACCGGCGTTGTTTCCCCACACGCGGTGATCGATCCAGCGGCCGAGCTTGGCGATAACGTGCAGATCGACCCGTTCTGTGTCATCGGCAAGGTGAAGATCGGCGCAAACACCATCATAAAATCGCACTGTACCCTCCACGACAACACCATCATTGAAGAAGGCGTCCGCGTGGAAAGCGGTTCGGTGATCGGCGCTTGTGGGGTGGCCTGGACTTGGAACGAAGAAGAAACCGAGAAAGTCATTCAACCGCAGATCGGCGGCGTACATGTGGGCGCGCACAGCTTCCTAGGCGCCCATACGGTCGTAGTACGCGGCTCGATCAACGAAAAGACGAGCATCGGCCACCACAGTTTATTGGCCCCAGGATCGCGCATCGGACATGGCACTCAAATCGGAAATTTTGTGCATTTTGCAAACAATGTAATCACCGGTGGCAACACGCGGATTGCAGACTACTGTTTCATCGGCTCTTCGGCGGTCTTCCGCCCTAAAGTGAAGCTGCACCCGGAAACCATCGTGGGCGCAGGAGCGGTAGTTACCAAAGACACGACAGAAGCAGGCGCAACGCTCGTAGGCGTCCCTGCGAAACAATTAAAAACAAAGGCACACCCGAGCGGCATGCCGAAACCAAAAACAAAAAAATAGATGATTTCAGAATCCGCAAAAATCCACCCGTTAGCTTATGTTGAAGACGATGTAGTGATCGGCGACCACACTGAAATCGGTCCATTCTGCATCGTTCGAAAAGGCGCTAAGATTGGAGCCAAGTGTAAATTTACCGCCTACTGCGAGATTCGCGAGAACGTCATCATAGGTGACGGCACGACCATGGGCTCGCGCTGTACCATTTCAGCGAATGCGACAATCGGAACAAACACCACCATCAAATATGGCTTCGTGTTGACCGACACCCCGAACTTGCAAGAAGGGAACGTAAAAGTGGTCGAAGGCGTCGGAAACAACGTCTTGATCGGTGCAAACGTTACGTTGATGCCCGGCTTTAGCATCGGGGATAGCGCGATCATCGGCGCCTGCTCTCAGGTACGCGCGCACGTGCCCGCAAACGAAATTTGGTACGGCTCGCCGGCTAAATTCTTCAAAAAGAACGAGGGCTAATCTCCCTTACTTTTTCCCAAGAAAAAACCGCAACCCTCTTTCGAGAGTTGCGGTTTTTTTTATGTTTCTACTTGTAGAGCGCAGCACCAATGATTACAAATTGGCGCTGCGCCTCTAAAGTAAATCTCGTCTTAGTGCAACTGGATGCGCTGCGTAGCCGTTCCGTTTGCAGAAGAGATGCGTACTAGGTACATACCTGCTGGCGCACTGATCTCCATAGGGATCACAGCTCCTTCTACAACCGTCTTCGCTACTAATGCCCCACGAACGTCTAGTACCTCTACTGTGTACACGTCGCTCTGGTTCATCTCGATGCTGAAGGCACCTAGCGTTGGGTTCGGGTAGATGCGACCGTTCAATGCAAATTCACCTGCATTTGAGTTTGGCGTCATGTTACCTGGAGAACCTACATCACCTAAAGATGAAGTGTATGCACCGTTCACACCGTCTACTGCATCTGCTGTGAATGCACCTGTTGTATCAAACTCAACCGTTACACCTGCCGTTGCAGAAGCGTAAATGCTGTTTGTGATTTCGATGCCCATAGCGTCGTAGAGGTATACCCCGTCCCCGTTTTGGCTCAATGATGGGAAGTTACCTGTAAGCTCATCAGAAGAGATGACTTGAACCGTTCCTGGGTTTAGTTTCCAAGAAACGAGTAAGCTGTCTTCGTTTGCAGCTACATCGTCCCATACCACTAATGCTTCACCTGCAGCTAGCGTTACGGATGGGAATACAGAAGTACCTGTGATACCGCTTTCGTCGTCCCAAGAGAATCCAGAAAGATCTACTGCTGAATCGCCGTAGTTCGTGATTTCGAACCAGTCAGCGTTCCATGCCGTAGCGTTAGAACCTGCCATGATTTCACTTACGTAGATGCTTGGCAACGAAGCTGAAGTCGCTGGAGTGATGTCTGCAATGTAACGTGGCAACAACTGGTAGCCGCTCAAATGTGGGCTGCTGAAGTCGTACTGACCGCCGATACCTGTTACGTTGAAGAAGCCTACTGGAGCTGGCTCGCTGTAGAGATCTACATCGTTGTCGATACGCATAGCAATGGTATCTGCACCGTTTGTGATGTCCACGTTGAAACCTGAACCTGAACCGGTCCACTGGCTTGGATCAACGAGTGTAGCGTTTTCGAAAGTAACCAAGTCGCTTTCTGTCGCTTCGTTCAAACCTGTGACCACAGTTGCGGTTGGTAGGGTGTTCCCTGCAGAGATGAAGGTGATGCTGTCCGGGTACATTTGCGTTAATCCGTTGAATTGGCCAATTGAACCAATCAAACGTACTTTATCGCCTTCCATAACCGTGTAGCTCTGTGCTGCTGGAACTGAAGAATATACACCGATACCTTCTGTTCCGTCGTGGATCGTGAACTGGATCGCCGTAGCAGAACCTTGCATATCCACACCTAAAACAGTTCCTTCAAGCTTACACAATACACCTACGCTATCCGCGATACCATCAGCGTCAACGGTAACTACATCAGCGATGTTGTACAAAGGCATAGCTGGGTATTCGTAAATATCCGTCAACATACGTGGGAAGATTTGGTACCCTTCGTCGTATGGAGAAGAGAAATCAAACTGACCACCAAGACCTTTGACATCGAACGTTCCTGCTGGCGCAGTGCTTCCGTCGATATCTGTATCACTATCGATACGCATCGTCAACGTATCTGTTCCGTTGGTGATGTCTACGTTCGCAGAACCAGAAGCTGGCCACTGTGTAGCATCTACAAGTTCAAATCCGATCAATTGGATCAATTCACTCTCTGTAGTTTCGTCCAACATCGTTTCTATTGAAGGAGTCGGCAATGCATTTCCTTGGTTCAATAGGTAGATCGAATCTGGCTCCAATTGAGTCAAACCTCTATACTGACCTACTTCACCATGAACGAACAGACTATCGCCCATCATCGGCATAGTATACCCACTTTTATCCGAGAAGCTGAAAATGTTGATACCGTCAGTCGCATCTTCTGCGAAGATTGAATATCCCGAATTTCCGTCAAAGTCGATCGAAGTAACAATCACTTTCACCCACTTCATAGCACCGATAGAGTCAGCTACTCCATCCATATCCATACTGTTGAACGTATTGATCGAAACCACATCTGGGAACGTCGGCGTTGGAGCGACAGTCACACAGTTTGAAGTGTGCGCGCCCATGAACGTCCACGTGTTCTGTGCGTACACATCCCACTCTGTTGCACCCGTAGTCCAATCCGTAGAACCCGCTGTAATGCTCGCCTTACGAATAAGCGTATGGTTTGCTGTAGAACCGGTATCGACCGTCCAGTTTGAACCTGGATCAACTCCAGGAACACCGATCACATCGACAGTATCCGTACCTGAAACTAGGATCAGTGCGTCATCACCGTTAAAGTGAACAATCGAAGGGAAACCTAGGGTAGTGTCTGCGGCAGCTTGAATAGAAGCATCCGCTTGATCTGTAGAAATCATGTACACGTCACCAGAAGCGATAGTCGCGTTTGTGGTGAAGGTATTCGTGAAGCTACCACCGTTTCCACTCGTGTATACCGTGTAGTTCGACAAAGAAACTGCAGCACCTGTCGGGTTGTAGATTTCAATGTATTTGTGGTTCGAAGAACCTTCTGCATATTCTGAGAAGTACAACTCATCACAACCTGCAACTGCTGTACCACAGTTGCTGGTGTGTGCACCCAAGAACATAGTAGTGTCCTTAGGATGAACGTCCCACTGCGTCGCAGAAAGGGTCCAGTCCGTAGTACCTTCAGAAACTGATGCCATGCGAACAATCGTGTAATCGCGGGTCGAACCAGTTCCTACAGTCCATGAAGAACCTGGGTCATTTCCGACAACACCTAGAATATCCAAAGTATCTGTACCGTTCAACAGCGCCAATGCATCGTCACCGTTAAAGTACGTTACGTTAGAAGTCGTATCTGCAACTGCAAGGATAGCAGCGTTCGCACTAGAGTTGGCAATCACATACGTTCCGTTTGCAGGAATAGTTGCAGACGCTGGGAAGCTCAAAACGTTACCCGAAGTGTTTCCGTTTGAGAACAAACGCACTTCATATCCTGAAAGAGAGATAGCAGCGCTTGTAGGGTTGTAAAGCTCGATGGCTTTGTTGCTCGATCCACCTTCGATGTACTCGCTGAAGAACAGGTCGGAACAACCTTGGCCCTGAACAGCAAATGCACCGATAAGCATCGCGAAAAAGAGTGTAAATTTTCTCATGTGTATTATTATGAATGAATTGGTTACAAAAATAAGGTTTGGAAGGTTACCTAAAGGTTATTCAAAGTCTAAGGTTAGTTGATACCTGCTGACCGTTCCAGTGCTCTTGTCTGCTACATATAAAATGCGGTCATAGTAGCACAGTGCAGAGAGCTCCGAAACCCCGCCGATAGTGGCACGCGTATGTTTGTCCGAAGTAGATGCCGGCGGCGGCGGCACACCTTCTAATCCGTTGGAAGTGAACTGATAAACAGAATCTACGGCGCCATCCGCGATAAA
>CATITW010000017.1 GCA_949547975.1 Cryomorphaceae bacterium
ATGCTCTTTGGGATTTCCCACCTATTGGAGCCACAACTAACATTAGATTATGCCGCTGCCCTTGGCGCTATGGTTGCCAGTAAAGAAGGGGCTAACCCGCTTATTAGCAAAACCGAATTAAAAGCCTTTATTGACGCTTCAACCTAATAGTAGTTTCGACCTCGTCCGATTCTCCTGCTGGTACAGTGCGCCAATGGAAATCAGAATGACCTAGGCCCGTGATCGGCTCTATGGCAACAAATGGGGCGTTCGCCGGTCGAAATATCTGTGTAATGGCGGACAGTGGTTGGATGGTAGTATGCCCAAGCTCGATAGCATCCAAAAAAAAGGCGCCGTCCACTTCTTCGGTCCAATCGAATCCTTCAAAAGGAATTTTGTCGCCCGGATGGCTCAATTCATTCTTCTTCAATCGATGGGCCGGCGTTGGGTTCAATACCGGGGCACTGGTTTTGAAATAGGGATGCCACCCCATATGATAAGGCAAACTAGTTGTTCCTGAATTTTGAACCCGGCACGAAAGACTTAAGCCTTCCTGACTGAGGATGTAGGTAATTGTTAGTTTACAAGGAAACGGATAAAAGTCTTTTGAACCGTCATACGTCCAACTCGCTTGTATACCATTCGAAAGTTGCGCCAGTTCAAAATCCTCCCAAGGTGTAAAGCCGTGCAACGCAGCGCGGTGTTTCTTATCGTTGATGGGCCAGTGATATTCGGTTCCTTCGAATGCCATTACCGTCCCTGATGCCATGCGCACTGGGAATGGGAACATCACCGCTCCAGCGGCCCACTGGTGCCACTGCTCGCCAAAATCGTGGAGCAACTCCTTTCCGCTCAATTCGGCTTGCACTAGGGATGCCCCTGTGGAGGCGACAGTAATGCTACCGAAAGAATTTCTGAAGGATTGAAACATTTCTAGTTATTGTAAAAAATGACCGCTCTTAAGTTGTCTTGAACGGGTTTCTCAATGTATAGCTTTTTGGACGATAACGCTTGTGCGCAACTTTGAGGATCATTTTAAGAACTGGTTTGTTCGTGTAAAAGGAAAAGTAGTTTTCTCGGGCCTGAGCGCCGTAGGTACTCTTTATTTCTGTGGCTGTTCGTCCTAAATTGATCTCGGTGAACCCACCCTCTATGCCGCGATGAATGACTTCAAACATCAGCAAGCTATACAGTCCATCTGGAGCTTCATCCAAAGCACCGTAGTGCATTGCACGAAGAACATCTCCGTCCTTTAGGTATCCAATGAAACCGACTATTTGACCATCTTTTTGTGCAGCAAGAACTTTATAGGAGTCGCCAAACCAGTGACCAAAACCTTCCAGCAAAACAGAAAGATTATCTGGCAGTGCAGCCACCTTTGGAGCTAAAGTTACCTGAAACATTTCGCAGCATTCTCGAAAATCCCGCTCGGAGCTCACGTAATACGTCTCTACACTATCGTTCAAATCCATTGCCTTACGGTATCGAGCGCGGTATTTCTTTTTAAAGCTTGAAACATAATCCTCAACGCTATCCCATGTGTTTTCTACAACCATTAACGGGTCACCCTTGAAGCTGTACCAATTTTTGGAATGGATTGGCGCGCTGGACGTTCCCACAAATAATGAATG
>CATITW010000018.1 GCA_949547975.1 Cryomorphaceae bacterium
AGTTGAAGGCTCTTTTACTTTAGACATTTATCCACATCTGGATGTTAACAAAACCTTCTTATCAACTGCCGTGTTGTCTTAAAAGATGCTCGGAGTTTTAATAATATAGCATTGGCACACAATGTGCAGTACCCTTACATGTAATACCCTACTACTATGGAAGAAAATTTCAGCCCACGTGTTAGAGACGTCATCACCTACAGCAAAGAGGAGGCGATGCGTTTGGGGCACGATTATATAGGAACCGAACACTTGCTTCTCGGCATTTTGCGTGAGGGTGAGAGCACGGCGATTAAAATTTTAAATGACCTCGGTCTAGATTCGGCAAACGTTCGAGCGAAGATTGAAGGAATCGCGGCGCCGTATGCTACAAACGTACCGGGTACGGCGAAGAATTTGCCACTGACCAGGCAGGCAGAGAAAGCACTGAAGACGACGTTCTTAGAGGCGAAGCTATTTCAGAGCCCCGTCATTCGCACGCCACACCTACTGCTATGTATTTTGAGAAACGATAATGACCCGATCAGCAGTGTTATGGCTCAGATGGGCGCTTCTTACGATGCCGTGAAGAGCGAATACCAGCAGAACTATATCGATACTGATACGGACAAATCTAAAGATGCACCTTCGATGAGTTTTGAGGACGGTGGAGATTTGGATGAGCCTACTAGTGGCGCTCGTCGCTCAGGAGGGTCAGCAGGTGCTAAAAAAGAAAAGTCTAAAACACCTGTATTGGACAACTTTGGTAAGGATTTGACCAAAGCCGCTGAGCAAGATCGTTTGGACCCTGTGGTTGGGCGTGAGAAGGAGATTGAGCGTGTGAGCCAGATCCTGAGCCGCAGAAAGAAGAACAATCCCCTACTTATTGGAGAACCCGGTGTGGGTAAAAGTGCGATTGCAGAGGGATTAGCCCTGCGCATCGTGAATAAGCAAGTGAGTCGTGTGCTGTTCGACAAGCGCGTGATCAGCTTAGATCTAGCCTCGCTCGTTGCGGGGACTAAATACCGTGGACAGTTCGAGGAGCGCATGAAAGCGTTGATGAATGAATTGGAAAAGAACGATGATATCATCCTCTTTATCGATGAGCTTCATACCATCGTAGGTGCTGGTGGCGCGACTGGAAGTTTGGATGCTTCCAACATGTTTAAGCCAGCATTAGCTCGAGGTGAGATTCAATGTATTGGTGCTACGACGCTCGATGAATACCGTCAGTTTATTGAAAAAGACGGTGCCTTGGAGCGTAGATTCCAAAAGGTAACTGTAGATCCTACTTCACCTGAGGAAACGGTTCAGATTTTAAATAACATCAAGGACAAATACGAGGACCACCACAATGTAATCTATACGGATGAAGCCTTGGAGGCGTGTGTAAAGCTTACCCAACGCTACATTTCTGACCGTCACTTGCCGGACAAGGCGATCGATGCGCTGGATGAAGCGGGATCGCGTGTGCACATCACAAATATAGAGGTACCGGAAGAGATCAAGACCTTGGAATCTCGTTTGGAGAGCATCAAGGAGGAAAAGGTCCAAGTGGTTAAGAGCCAGCGTTATGAGGAGGCTGCAAGGTTGCGCGACGATGAGAAAAAAATCGAAGCGGAATTGGAAACGGCTCGCATGTCTTGGGAGGACAGCATTAAGCTGAACCGCAAACAAGTAGACGAAGCGGAAGTTGCCGAAGTAGTTGCAATGATGACGGGCGTTCCGGTACAACGAGTGGCGCAGCAAGAGCTGGATAAATTGGCCCAGATGGAAGATTTGCTGAAAGGCAATGTAATCGGGCAAGACGATGCAGTGAAAAAGATTGTGCGTGCCATTCAAAGAAACCGTGCGGGGTTGAAAGATCCGAAGAAACCGATCGGTTCGTTTATCTTCTTAGGCCCTACTGGAGTCGGTAAAACGCAATTGGCGAAGGAATTGACCAAGCTTTTGTTTGATAGTGAAGACAATATGATTCGTATCGACATGAGCGAATACATGGAAAAGTTTGCCATTTCACGTCTTGTGGGAGCGCCTCCAGGATATGTTGGATACGAGGAAGGCGGTCAGCTTACAGAACGCGTACGTCGCAAGCCGTATTCAGTGATTTTGCTCGATGAGATTGAAAAAGCACACCCTGATGTATTCAACCTCTTGCTTCAAGCGCTTGACGACGGTCAGATCACAGATTCTCTCGGGAGAAAGGTGGACTTTAAGAACACCATCATTATTATGACCTCTAATCTAGGTTCTCGCCAGCTTAAGGACTTTGGAACCGGAGTAGGTTTCGGTACAAGTTCTCGTGAACAAACGAAGTCTGATTTGGAAAAGAGCGTCATTCAAAGTGCATTAAAGAAGGCGTTTGCGCCGGAATTTTTGAATAGAATCGATGATGTGGTCTTGTTCAATTCATTGACCAAAGAGAACATCCACAAGATCATTGATATTGAATTGCGCTCGTTGTTCGGACGTATTGAGGATCTCGGTTACGGGATTGTGTTAAGTGATGAAGCGAAAAGCTTTGTTGCAGATGAAGGTTTCGACGAAGCCTTCGGTGCACGTCCGTTAGCGCGTGCCCTTCAGAAATTGATCGAAGATCCGCTCGCAGAGCACATCATCGGTAAAAAGCTCGAGGAAGGCGATAAAGTGGTGATCGGTCTCAAGGACAAAGAACTCGTGTTTGACATCGAGAAAGGGGTGCTGTTGGGTGCCGCGGATGCTTCAAAGCTGCTTACAGAAAATGATGCGACCGCGTCTGAGCAAGCTACTTCTGAAGAAGACTCAAATACTACAGCAGAATAACGTTATCGGGGTGTTGCTCAGCGAGCTTCATCCCGATGGCATTGATCGTGGGTGATGGACTAATGGTAAAAAATTGGTCTCTCACCCACGCTTCGTTATGGAGGAAGTCGTCTCCTGGATAGATGCCAAGTACGTTGCCTGAATCGATAAAAACGGCTCCAGTCTGTTCACGTAGATCCACTAAGAGCTTCTGCGGATTTGCGCCCTTCAAAAGTGCCAATGCTTCCGCATCCGTGCGCTCTTCTCGGCGCATAGTGTTCATGAAATCTGCCAACCATTGTTGCCCAGAGGTGTAGGAGCCAAACTTGCGTAGCGCTCCGGAGCCTATGGATTTTTGCACGACCCATTTGAGCTCTCCTCTACCATTTTCATAGGCGTAGAGGCCAAATTTTAAACTTTGCTTTTTCTGTGCCTTATTCAATGGTGGCCAGTGCTGACGTATCAAATGGTCCTCATAAATCAAACTCAGCGTCTCGTTCGGCCATTCCGTGTATTTAATGTGGTGACACTCCTTCATCAGGCGCTGGTATTTCGTACTCTGCTGCTCTGTGCTGAAGTGTTGTGTTATGCGCTGCTTGATGTTGTTTGCTTTTCCGATATAAAGCGGCATTCCGAAAGCGTCATGAAACTCGTATACCCCATGTGTTTTCGGGAGCTCGTCAAAGATTACGGCATCGAGATGATCGGGCATTTGAATTCTTTTCAGCAGGCCCAATTTCGGATCCGACAATAACTTCTCGTCGTAATCGGCATGCTGGCAATGAATCAAGACCTCCGCTGCACATAGGGCATCGCTTAGCGCACGGTGTGGATTGTCATTCTCAACCGCCAATTCTCTTGCAAGATTCGCCAATGAATACCGTCCAAACTCTGGAAACGCAGCACGTGCATACTTCACCGTACACAGCTTTGCCATCCGCCAGGGAGTGCCCGCTTCTTTGAATGCCCGTTCGATGAAACTGTAATCGAAATTCACGCTGTGTGCCACGAAAACATCCCCTGCTAACTGTTCTAACAGCTCTGGGATCAGCTCCTCAAACGTAGGTGCGTCTGCCACCATGTCATCCGTTATACCGGTGAGCATTTGAATGTTATAGGGAATAGAACGGTCCGGACGCACAAAGCTGGACCACTGGTGGGTGATCTTTTTGTGTTCCACATGGGCAATACCGATCTCGGTAATGTCATTCCCACTGGGCTTCCCTCCCGTGGTTTCGATATCTACAACTACATATTTCACAGGCATGAAATTAGTCAAAACCCCCGCCGCTTCTCCCCTGCACATTGTATATTTATCCTCATGGAAGTACTCATCTGGATTTTACTGATCGCCGGGCTTGTGGGAGCGGTCGTTCCTGCGTTACCAGGACCAATTTTTTCCGCCATCGCCTTAGCACTTGCGCTCTACACGGATCCCTCCAACCAAGCGAATTGGGGTTGGGTCGTTTTAGGGCTTGTGATATTCATCATCGACTACCTCCTGCCTTCCTACCTCACGAAAAAAGGAGGAGCCTCCCCTCGTGCATCAAAGGGTGCACTGATCGGCATGTTACTGGGGTTGTTTACAGGTCCCGGCATGCTCTTATCCGGAGCAATTGGTGCATTTTTAGGGGAATACAGCGTCACAAAAGAGGCAAGTAAAAGCCTGAAAGCGGCACTATTCGCCATGCTTGGTGTGGTTTCAGGAATTGTCGTCAAAGTCATCTACTGTGCAGGAATGATTGTTCTGTATTCGATCGAATGGGTACTATGATCATAACACTTGGGACCCATACCATTACGTACCCAGAGATGGATGTATCTCCAGGATTAACCCTTGTTGTAGGACCTTCAGGCGCAGGAAAAACTACGTTACTACGTGCACTTCATGCTACGCTAGAGGGAAGTATTGATGGACCGCTCCCTCTGGAGTCGGATCAAACCTCGCTCATGCCGCAGCAACACAGCTGGGTACCCTATTTCACCCTAAGCGAGCACATGAAACTTACACCGGAAGTATCAGAACAGGCCTTAGACCAGCTAGGACTTACAGGCCTTGAAGACAAATTTCCGCATCAGCTCAGCGTAGGTCAATTGCAACGATTTTCACTACTCATCAGTCTCTCTGTACCGGCAGAACTGTATTTGTTAGACGAGCCTTCGAGCGCATTAGATACCGATCTAGCCGAGCGGAGTTTCCGCTATTTAGAGCAACATATCCAGGCCCATCCCAACAGTTATTATGTTGCCGTAACGCATGACGATCGTATGATGCGCGCGTTTTCATCGGCTAAAACCATCGAATTATGAAGTTGATTGTACTGTTTTGGCGGGCACAACTTCGTAGAAAGACCGCGCCACTGTTGATTATCGCGTTTTTATCATTACTCACTGCGCTCCTGGTCCAAGTTCCCTCGATGACCTCGTCTTACGTGTATTCGAAATGGCGTGAAAGTGCGCAATACGCAGATGTCGTGGTAGGCTACAAGGGCTCTCCCCTACAAATTGTTGCAAATACAATGTACCGTCTAGAGAATCCGACCGGTAATTTACCGCAGGAGAGTGTGACGTACTGGAAGAAACACCCGATGGTCTCCGAAAGTTGCCCTGTGGCGTTGGGAGACAATATCGACGGCTATCCCATAGTAGGTACCGATACTAATTACTTTCGCTGGATGAACATCGCCCTGCTCCACGGGCGCTGGCCGAGCGCAAGTACGGAGGTTGTGCTTTCTGCAGAATTGGCCAGGCGTTTAGAAATTTCGATCGGTGACCATCTGCACAGCTCCCATGGAAGTGATGCCAAGGGCGAGGCGCACGACCACCACCATCTTGAGGTAGTCGGGCTGACCCGTGGCAAACGTGCAGCGGATAACGAGGCCTTCTTTGTTCCCGTTGAAGCGTATTATGACATGCACCACGGCCAAGGAGATGGCGCAGTAACGGCCCTAATGCTCCGGCTCAAATCCAAATCGGCGCTTGTGATGTTGCCGCGGGTGTTTGATGCACGAGCAAACGAACAAGGGGCATTTCCAGTCTTTATTTTTGCTGGGTTGCAGAAACAATGGGCACCTACCCTTGCAAAACTCGAAACTTGGGGCATGTTACTCCCAGCTGCAGTTGCGTTGTTGTTTATCGCATTCCTATACTTTTTAGCTCGGGGTGAACGCGAAGCTCGTTTGTATTTGCAGCATCTTAAAACTTCACCGCTTGAGCGTTATGTAGCTTTATATGGCATGCCACTGATCAGCGCGCTTAGCGGATTTTTACTGCACTTGCTTCTGCTTTGGGGCTTTGATTTCTCCATCGCATCAATAGGTGCAGGTCTCGCATTGCTTCCGACGGCAGTAGCGGCTTTACTTTTTACACGCATTCGTTCATGAAAAAACTACTGATTTGCATCGCAATGGTGCTAGGAAGCTCGAGCCTGTGGGCGCAACAGGTGATTCCTTGGGATCTACTAGCAGTACCCTACTCTACGACTCCAGACGGATTGTACCAGCCGACCTTTCCATCGTGGTTGGACAAATACAAGAACACGGAGGTGGTGATTCAAGGTTATTTGGTACCGGTGGATGTCGAAGGCAACCAGTACGCGCTGAGTCGTTACGCTTTTTCCTCGTGTTTTTTCTGCGGAAATGCTGCGCCGAATACGGTGGTGGAATTGGTGTTTAAAGAGCGTCCAGATGCGTTCATCACGGACCAATTCGTAGTCATCAAAGGCACCCTTGTATTCAATGAAAAAGATCCATTCCGATTGTTCTTCATTCTTCAAAACGCTAGTCTACACGGGTGATGAGAAATTTATGCATGCTACTTTCTTTATGTACAACCCTCGGGCTATTCGCGCAAGAACGACTCACTTGGAGTACGTTCGAACGTCTGCAATTCGAGGAAGTATTTGACGAGGCGTCTTCTACCTGGTTGCAACAAGCCAAATGGACCGAAGACTTGCAGCGCTGGGACGGAAAAGCAGTGAAAGTTACCGGGTATGTCATCGCACTTGATACCGAGTCCGAAGAATATGCACTCAGCGCTTTTCCCTTTGCTTCGTGTTTTTTCTGTGGCGCTGCTGGGCCAGAGACAGTGCTTGAATTGGTTTTAGAAGAGGAAAAAGCATTCACAACCGATGATATTGTGACCTTTACGGGCAACCTTCAGCTAAATTCGGACCCGCTTAAATTTCCCCTCACCCTGGTAAATGCAGTGGTACAATGAAGGTAACCAACCCGCTAATACTTTGGGGACTCCTCGCCATTTTGGTGCCGATTGTCATTCACCTTTTCGGAAGAAAAGCGCGAAAAACAACTCTAATTCCCTCGCTAATGTGGGTGAAGGAACTCAAGACTTCCCAGCGCAGAAAACAGTGGGTAAAGGATTGGCTCGTGCTGCTTCTGAGAATCTTGACCATTATTTTTGTAGTGCTTTCATTGCTTGATTGGCGCTCGCAAGGACAAATCAAAGAAGTCGTTGTCGATCATCATCCTGCCGGTTGGGAAACTGGATGGTACCGCTCTGCCGTAAACCAACTCGCCCCAGAGACCTATCGGATCTATTTAAAAGACGGTTCCTATCTCGGGGACTGGGATAAATCTGCATTGCAAGACGTGTTAAATGGAGTTGATCCGCAAATCACGGACTGGCAATCCTTTCCTGAAGCGACCCTGCTGAGCTTCGGATTTGACTCCATCCCAGCGACCTTTTCAAAAGTTACCTTACCCCAACGTAATCCGCTAGACAACCATCGTTTAGAGGATTACACGGACGATCAGCGATTTGAATGGCGTAGCAGTTCAGCGGTTTCTTTGCCTTGGGAAATTCGTAAAAACGGTACGTTATATGCGACAACTTCAGGGACGAGTGTAGGACTGAATTGGTCCAATGTATTGCCAAATGATACGTTTGAAATCATCTCATTAGCCGATTCACTGCGCGCCGATAATACAACGGTTGTGTACCAACGTCCTGCCCTACAGATTCTAGCAATCACCCCGGAGGCTACTACACCGTGGTCTACAAACTACGTGGATCTTGACAGCGCTGTAACCCGAAATTCAGTGAATGCAGCACTTCTAGATTCTTATGATGTCTGCATACTCGAAGGGTTCGATTACATTCCACAAGCTTTTGAGGGGTTCCAAGGAGTATTGCTGCATTTGTTCCCTACAACGGACTCTAAGATCAGCAGAACGATTCCTGTCTTGGATCATCCTTTTTTTAGTAGGTATTTTTTCGGGCCTTCCATGCAAAATGCATGGCCTCAAGCAGCGGCTACAGGGTCCGTATCAGATACGTTAACCC
>CATITW010000019.1 GCA_949547975.1 Cryomorphaceae bacterium
AGTAGTTATAGGGGCTCTAACCGATAACATTGGCCTTTGGTTACCCATAGGTATGGTACTAGGTATTGCAGCCTCTAAAAAAATTGGAGAAGATCCGAAGCAGGACTCTGTAGTAAAAACAGAGGCAGAAGAGAAAGAGTAGTCAGTAAAGAACGGGCCCTTTGCTATTCGTAACGCAGGGCTTCCACAGGATCGAGCTGAGCCGCTTTGCTTGCTGGATACCAACCGGCCACAATACCTACACCTACGGAAATAAAGAAGGCGACGGTAATCCAGAGCCAAGGAATGAAGAAATGCCCGCCGATCTGATTCGCGACGACATTTCCGATGATGATTCCAAATACAATCCCGGTCCATCCACCGAGCTGCGTGATCATAACGGCTTCACCCAAGAACTGAGAGCTGATCGCTCGCTTGGTTGCACCGATCGCCTTGCGCGTACCGATCTCTCTGGTGCGTTCAGTAACACTTACGAGCATGATGTTCATCAGGGCGATTGACGCGCCCAGCAATGTGATCGAACCGATGATAAAAGCACCGGTGGTCACCATGTTCAAGTTTTCAATCAAGCTCTTTGCGACACTGTCACTTCTGGTAATGGCAAAATTATCACGCTCTTTCGGCTTGAGTTTGCGCACGCTGCGCATCAGCGCCACACACTGGTCTTGAACGGCATCTAAAGTAGCTGCACTGGGTGCATTCACACTCAAGGTGTAGTTCGGGACGCCGCCAGAAAAATTGGCTCTTGCATAGTTTAAAGTGACCCAAGCCCCACGGTCTCCGGAGAACATTCCAGAATTTCCCTTTTCCGCCAAGACCCCTACGACTAAATAAGGTTTGCCTTGTATACGAATCGTGTTTCCCACGGCACTGTCATCGCCAAAAAGGGTGGTTTTGGTTTCACTCCCTAAAATGGTGTAGTTTCTTCCAGAGTAGACGTCATCGGCATTAAAGTTTCGGCCCTCTTCGAGGTCAAAGCCGCCGGTATACATGTAGTTTTCGTCCGTTGCGGTGATCAGTGTATTTGGATTCGTTGACTTTGCCTTGTAGGTGATTTTCGCAGTACCTGATGCGATGTACGTCAGTGAGGTTTTTGCCTCAGAATCCTTCATGCGTTCCTTAAAGCTAGCTCCTTCACGGTAACTAATCTCAGGATTGCTGCGGTATTCAGCATTGTTTACAAAGAAGCCGCCACCATTGTTTCGAATGGTCAGTGTGTTTGCTCCTAGGGAGGTGAAATTGCTCTCTAGGCTTTGCTTTAGTGCATCGGTTGCGCTCAGAATACCTACTAAGGCCATGATGCCGAAAGAAATGATGAGCGAAGTTAACGTCGTGCGCAGGGGTGAGGCTTTGATTGCCGTCCAAGCTAAAGTGATGGATTCAATAAATGCACGTCGTTTCATGAGGAGGTTTTTAGGTACAAACCCAAATTTAGCAATTACTTTTACAGCATGGCAGTAGATCCGCAACATACCCTGGGCTTTTTATCAGGCGGTTATAGAAATGTAGCCCAATTCAAGCGCATAACTCTCACGCCAACTTCCGGACAAACGCCCAAATATTCCTCGTTGCTCGTGGGATGGGATGCAGCCGACTGGGAGGTCATGTTGCCTTTACTCGAGCGCGGCGCCATGCCGGCAACTGCTGCACTAATGAACGGCGCAGCTCGTGCCAACCTCGCCACCCTCGATCCGCCGATCAGTCCCATGCTTTGGACCTCCATCGCGACCTCGTCCTGGCCCTCTGCTCATGGCATTCATGGCTTTACCGAGATACATGAGGGTGCTATCCGGGCCGTACGCGGAAGCAGTGTTCAGGTTCCAACGGTTTGGGACTATTTAGAAGCCAGCGGTATTCCAGCGACCACAGTTGCTTGGTGGCCCTCACACCCCGCTACGGCGAGTCGTTTGGGCGCTCTACGGATCTCCAACCTCGCAGCGAGTGAAGATGCCCGCTGGTTGCACGATGGCGTTCACCCATCCAGTCATGCGCATGTTCTAGAACAACTCATGCTGTCTCCTGAAGAGTTGCCTGCTGCTGCAGTGGCTGCATTTTTTCCTGGAATAGAAATAACCGGTGAAGACGCGGTTGCGCGGAGCGTTTTGAAGATCATCACCCATGCCTTGAATGTTCAGACCATGGCTACCTATGCGCTCGAGCACGGACCGGGCGGGCACGCGAGCGTCTATTTCGATGCTTTGGACCATTTCAAGCATTTGGGCATGAAGTATGCGCCGCCAAAATTGGACGGTATCGATGAAGCTTCTTTCACAAAATACCAATTCATCATCGAGGCCTCCTACCGTCTTCACGACCTCTGTCTGGGCGCCCTCTTGAGCTATACTACGGACGAGTCCCATGTGCTCCTTATTTCCGATCACGGATTCAAAAGCGGCCACCAAAGACCTCTTGCGCTTCCAAGGCACGCTGGGGCACCTGCCCTGGAACACCGACATTTTGGCGTGTTCATTGCTCGTGGACCTGAACTGAACAGCTCGACGCCCATCAGTGGACTGAACCTTTTGGACATCGCACCTATTCTTTTGAACATCCACAAAATTTCAGCGCCGGTTAGTATGCAAGGCACCGTCCCATCCGCACTGCTGCCTGATCCAGTTCTGCAGCCCGTGGAGATGATTCCAAGGATCCAAAGCACTGAAGCACCACTTCAGCCCGAGGGGCCGTTGTTGCAAACGTTGATCGATCTGGGGTACTTGGAACCGGAGCACGTGAACCCGCAAGAGGGCAGGCTTTTGGAGAATCGCTACTACCTCGCACGAAGCTTGCGTGCAGAGGGTCGTCCGGAGCTCGCTTGGCAGGTGTTGCGAGAGTTCGATCTTCAGCCCGATGCTCCACTGCGCTACCAGCAGCTCGCCGCGAGTTTACTGGCCGAAAGTGGACAAATGCAGGCGTTGGCAGTATTGCTGGAAGACTTGGGGCAGCCAACGGAAGGTTTGCTGTGGCGGTACTATAGGGAATTGGTGCAGGTGCATGAAGGAGGTGAACTTCGAATTCCTGAACATGTTTTTGACAGCGCTACGGCAGAAGAGCGTGTGCTGTGGGGAAAACTCATGGTTAAAGCCAAAGAGTATGATTCGTTGGAGCGGCTCTTGTCCAAGGATTCGGAAGGTCGTATCGATCTCCTCAACCTACGTATTCGACTTGCTGTGGCGCGCGAAGATTGGGAGGGAGTATTGCATACAGCTCTCGAAAGTACGGCAGTGGTCTACCACCAACCTTGGGTGCATGGCGCTTTAGTAGTGGCTTTCAAGCAGCTGGGCATGAACGAAGAAGCCCGAACGGCGCAACAGGTACAGCAGCGAATGTTACCGCATTCTGATAGCCGTCCTTTGTAT
>CATITW010000020.1 GCA_949547975.1 Cryomorphaceae bacterium
ACCTCAACAGTACAAACACTTCTAACGTCCCTTCTGGTGACGGTAAACTCGTTGCGATCGTTCGTGCGGAGTGGAACGATGAGATCACTCGTGGATTAGCCGAAGGTGCCAAGAAGACGCTACTAGAGCATGGCGTAAGTGCTGATGGGATTGTAGAATGGGACGTACCCGGAGCCGTTGAGCTGACCTTCGCAGCGCGTCAACTTCATGAACAAGAAGAGCCGGATGCCATCATCGTGATCGGTTGTGTAATCCAAGGCGAAACCAAGCATTTTGATTACGTCTGTCAAAGCGTCACCTACGGAATTACCGAGTTGAATTTAAGCTATGACGCTCCGACGATATTTTGTGTACTTACCGACAACACCATCGAACAAAGCCGCGATCGCAGCGGAGGTAAGCACGGCAACAAAGGTGTTGAGGCCGCTGTTGCAGCACTAAAAATGATGTCTTTAGGAAGTTAACTCGCCACGTTTTTGTACTACTTTTAGGTATTCACCCTAAAACAACAAAAAAGAGATGAAGAACTTTATTGCAGGCGTACTCGCCTTAGGACTATCAGTTCCTACCCTAGCGCAAGAATTGCCACAACCTTCCCCACAAAGTACCGTATCACAACGTATCGGATTAACGGACTTTAGTGTGACCTATTCCCGTCCTTCGACCAAGGACCGCAAAATCTTTGATGACTTAGTTCCTTATGGCCAGCTTTGGCGCACCGGTGCCAACTCCTGTACACGAGTTTCATTCTCCACCAAAGTGATGATCGATGGAAAGAGCGTAGATGCCGGTGAATACGGATTATTTACTGTGCCGAACAAAGACGCTTGGACGGTCATTCTTAGCGAACAAACCGATCTTTGGGGCGTAGGCGGCTACGACAAAGAGAAAGATGTGCTACGCGTCGAGATCGCTCCTGAGAAATCGGACTTCGACGAGACCTTTACCATTTCCTTTACCGACCTGACCACCTCTGGAGGCGCAATGTCGATCGAATGGGAAACCACTGAGGTCAATGTTCCGATCGTAGTAGATAGCGAAACACAAAGTGCTAAAAATGTCGCTAAGGCCTTGTCTGATGCAAACCGCAGCTACCGCAACGCCGCCTCTTTCTACAGCGGCCGAGGCGAACACGATAAGGCGATTGAAGCGATCGAACTCGCAGTGCAATTGGACGCGAACAGCTGGTACACACATTGGGTACAAGCTGAAATCTACGCGGCAGCAGACCGTAAAAAAGAAGCCAAGAAGCTCGGAAAAGCAGCCATCGAAATGGGTCAAGCGTACTATGACAGTGCAAAGCAGCCATTTACCTACCGTGCTGGTCTTGAAAAAGAGATGAAGAACTGGTAAAACTTACTTCATTCTATACATCAAAAAACCCGGTCCAAGGACCGGGTTTTCTTTTTTCATTACAGTACTGAATGAGGCGTTAATTCGAATAGATCAGATACAACGACCTACGCTTTAGATAGTTCTCAAAGTTTGCATCGCGATAGGTCTCTTGCCACTCCGACGCTGTCTTGCCCGATTCCAAGGCCTGTTGTAGCGCATTTGACCCGGCCAATTTTTTAATAAACGCGTTAAAGAAATCTACACCATCCAGTCGAAGTTCCTGCCACGAGCTATACGCACCGAACAAGTAGGACCAATCGATTTCTTGATAGGTTTTTGGCGCTAAACGCTGTCCGTAGCAGGTTTTGCCTTGAAACTTCGGGTATTTCGATCCGTGGTCTGGCTCCGGTATAAAACTAAAGGTGTATTCCTGGTCAGGCAACCATGGAGCGCCGAATCGTGCAAAGGGCTCTGGTGTACCTCTACCACAGGTGATGGGCGTACCTTCAAAGAAACATAGACTTGGGTAATGCGCTATGGCGGCTAACGAGCGGAGGTTTGGTGAAGGTGGGGTTTGAAACTGGGCAAAGATGTTGTTGTGGTCGTAGCCTTGGCATGGGATGACTTTGAGGCCGCCGGCAGTGCTGAATTGGTCCCGGAAGCTAGGATTCTTGGTGGCTGGCATCCAACGCTCGCCGTAGACCATTTTCGCATACTCCCCCATCGTCAGGCCGTGAACCACGGGGATCGGATGCAAACCCACCATACTTTCAAAGCCCGGTTGAAGGATCGGTCCATCGACATAATGGCCGTTAGGATTGCCTCGATCGAGCACCATTAAAGGCACACCGGCCTCCACACATGCATCGAGCACGTAACTTAATGTTGTACTGTAAGTATAGAACCTCACTCCCACATCCTGAATATCATACACTACCAACTCCACCGCGTCAAACCATTCGAGATTTGGGCGCTTGTTCTTGCCGTACAAGCTGCGAATAGGAATACCGGTTTTGGGATCTTTTCCATCCTCCACGTGCTCTCCGGCGTCTTGGGTACCTCGAAAACCGTGTTCCGGGGCCCACACCTCTCGCACCTCGGCACCTAACGAAATAAGGTGATCTACCGTATGCGTGCCGTTTGGAAGCAAGGAAGTTGCATTCGCCACGACGGCAATGCTTTTCCCTTCAACCCAGGGATAGTATTCCCCAGTTCGAGCTACTGCGGGAAGGTAAGTGGTGTTTTGACCGAATACCTGAGCTGAAAAGGCCAATAGAAATGTTCCAAACAATGCCACGGTTGTCCTAACTTGCAACCTAGTGAAAGAAGCGTTTTTCATAGCCCAAAAGATACGAAAGAGCTCAGGTCCTTCCGTGATCGCTCCGCTGTTAAAATTAAGCGTGGTCGCGACCGCCTTGGGTATGGCGTTAGTGGTGCTATCCATCACTTCAGGAAAAGGGCTGCAAAAATCTATTATACAGCAGTTTAGTAGCATAGAAGGTGACATTTCGATGTCTGCCTATTCGGTGCAAAGAACTGCGGAGCCGCGCCCCATATTATTGGAAGACAGCCTGATTACAGCACTGGAAAATGCGCCCTACACTTCGGCTGTTTTTCCGGGCATTCAAAAATCGGCGCTGCTTGTCAACCCCTCTGTGGATGCGTTTGAAGGAATCCAAATTTCGGGAATGTCGCCCGAGCGGTGGTCCTATTTTGCTGCACATCACACGCTGGACGGACCTTCGCATCCAACACAGCGCTACGGTAGTTTTATTTCCAAAACGCTCAGTCGAGAATTGGGTTTATACACAGGAGATACTGCCGTTCTCGTACTACTTAAGAACCAGCAAAGTGCACCTCGCTTGCGTAAAAGCGTGATTGAGGGGGTATATCAAACCGGCCTTGACGAATACAATCGATCGAACATCTTGATGAATCTCGAGGATGTGCGACGCTTGCAAGGTTGGAAAAATGACAGTGTTTCAAACTACACCGTGGTACTCAGCGATGCTCAACAACGTGCAGATCTCGCTGCCTACTGGAATGCCATCGTTCCCTACAGCATCCAAGTTTCTTCTGTGGAACAGAAACACCCCGCGATATTCGGATGGCTGGAACTCTTTGACACCAACATTGCACTAGTTTTAGGTATCGTTTTGATCGTTGCCTTAAGTAATCTAGTAACGGCATTGCTGGTGCTGATCATCGACCGAACCCGCATGATCGGAACGTTAAAGGCACTCGGAAGTAGCAACCGACTTATTCTGCAAGTCTTTCAATGGCTCAGCTTGCGCATTCTCGGTCTCGGTCTGTTGTGGGGGAATGCTATCGGCCTTGGAGTGAGTTTCATCCAATGGAAATTCGGGGTCATTCACCTCGATCCTGAAACCTATTACATCGCGACTGCACCCATAGCTTTTGACGGGTGGTGGATTCTTGGTGCCAATTTTGGCTTCTTACTCATCGCCTATTTCGTGCTTCGCATTCCTGTGGCGTGGATTGCCAAAATTGATCCCATCAAAAGCATACGATTTGCTTAATCCATAGCCTATGGGCGTCCCACCCTTGTGGCGTATCTTTACCCTCCAAATACAAACAAACTTCGCGAATTATGCGCCCTATTTACGACAATATCCTCGAGACGATCGGGGATACACCGATGATCAAACTTCATAAAGTCGCCGAGGATTTTCCTTGTCCGATCTATGCAAAAGTCGAGTATTTCAACCCTGGACATAGCGTAAAAGACCGTATGGCTTTGAAAATGGTCGAGGATGCTGAGGCGCGTGGCGATCTCAAACCTGGAGGAACCATCATCGAATGTACTTCGGGAAATACTGGGATGGGACTAGCACTTGCGGCAATCGTCAAAGGCTACAAACTCATCTGTACCCTCTCCGACAAGCAGTCCAAAGAGAAAATGGACATCTTGCGCGCGATGGGCGCCGAGGTGATCGTTTGTCCTACTAACGTGGCTCCAGACCATCCGGACAGCTACTACAGCGTCGCGACTCGTTTGAATCAGGAAATCCCGAACAGCTTCTACCCTTTCCAATACGACAACATCAGTAACCGCGAAGCACATTACGAGAGCACAGGACCTGAAATCTGGGAACAGACGGAAGGAAAAATCACGCACTTTGTGGTTGGCGTTGGAACAGGCGGTACCATTTCAGGTGTGGGTCGCTATTTAAAAGAACAAAACCCGGACATCAAGATTTGGGGCGTCGATACCTACGGCTCGGTCTTCAAGAAGTACCATGAGACCGGTGAATTCGACGAAAAAGAGATTTACAGCTACATTACCGAGGGTATTGGGGAAGATATATTGCCTAAAAATGTCGATTTCGACGTGATCGATTTCTTTGAAAAGGTCACCGATAAAGATGGCGCACTTGCGACCAGAGAATTGGCGAAAAAAGAAGGGCTGTTTCTAGGATACAGTTGTGGATCCGCGTTCCAAGGCTTGCGTCAACTCAAAGATCAGCTCACCCCAGACGACGTTGTGGTGGTACTCTTCCACGATCATGGCTCGCGTTATGTAGGAAAAGTCTACAACGACGATTGGATGCGTGATCGCGGATTTTTGGCGCCAGCGAATAAATTGGCCAAGGATTTAGTAGACAACCACAGCCACTTACCGCTCGTAACTGTGACTTCTACGGAGCCTTTAAGTAATGCGGCTATGCTGATGAAAACCCACGACATTACTCAGATTCCAGTGATGCAAGACGGTAAAGTAGTCGGTTCTATTGACGATCACATGCTGCTTTCTTCGATGCTTGACAATCCGATCGGGTCTACCCTCGTAGGCGAAATCATGGGGGAACCTTATCCAGTAGTGGACCTTACTACCTCCATTGAAGACATCGCGAAGATGATCAAAGGAGGCCATCGCGCCGTTTTGGTACAAATGGATGGAGGGCATCACATTATCACCAAACAAGATGTGATTACCGCGATCAGCTAAACGATTCATATTTACTATAAAGAAGCCGCTGCTCTATAGACTAGGAGTTAGCGGCTTTTTTATGCGATGTCTTTCCGTATCGCAGTCAGATGTTCTATTTTGGTCGTAAGTCTTACACTATGGAACAAAAAAGCACACCCCTTCAGCTTCTTATCGCATTATCGCCCTTAGTTGCCCTCATGCTCATGCTCTGGTTCAATGTAGGATTCGTTTTTGGGGACAGTGCTCTCGACGGCTCGAACCAAGTCATTCTCTTATTAGCAGCCCTACTCGCAGCAATCATCGGCGTTGCGAACGGCGCGAAGGTGGACCTGATTTTCGACAAGATAAAATCCAACGTCAAAGACACCTCACAAGCACTATACATTCTTATTCTGATCGGCGGACTTGCCGGCACTTGGCTGCTTAGCGGTATCGTCCCTGCGATGATTTACTACGGATTGGACCTGATCAATGCTACGTTTTTCTTACCTACTGCAGTTATTATTTCAGCACTCGTCAGTTTAAGCACTGGATCTTCCTGGTCCACTACCGCAACGGTCGGTATTGCGCTCATGGGGATCGGTCAAGCGATGGGCATTCCTTCTGCTATCATTGCAGGAGCGGTGATTTCAGGCGCTTATTTTGGAGACAAACTCAGTCCGCTCAGTGATACGACCAACCTCGCTCCTGCTATGGCTGGAACAGATTTGTTTACGCACATCCGCTACATGCTCTACACCACAGTACCAAGTCTCGTTATTTCACTCATTTTGTTCACCATTCTCGGGTTCAACTACAGCGCGAATGCCTTGAATAATGAAGGCATCGTCGAGGTCCAAACCTTGCTCGCAGACAGCTTTCATATCTCACCATGGCTGTTCTTAGTGCCGATCGGGGTGATTGTACTGATCTCCCAAAAGACCGATGCGTTAGTTGCCATAGCGCTAGGGACGATCGGCGGATTGATCGCAGCTATCATAGCGCAACAACCGCTTCTAACGCAGCTGGGTTCTGGCGAATTCCCGATGTACGAAATCGCCATGCGTTCAGTCTACGGCTCCGTTCATATCCCTAGCGAGAATCCATTATTAGCAGAACTGCTCTCGAGCTCCGGGATGTCAGGAATGATGGGTACGGTTTGGCTCATTCTTAGTGCCATGGCCTTTGGTGGCGCGATGGAAGCAGCAGGATTTTTAGCCACCATCACGGGTGCCATCGTACGTCTTGCCACAGGTACAGCATCGCTTATCACCAGTACCCTTGTGGCGTGTGGTGTGCTGAACGTCACGGCTTCCGATCAATATTTAGCCATCGTCGTTCCCGGTAGAATGTTTAAAGACGTGTATGCCAAACGTGGACTTGCACCAGAAAACCTCAGCAGAACCCTAGAAGATAGCGGTACGGTAACTTCCGTACTGATCCCATGGAATACCTGTGGTGCCTATCAAAGCTCTGTGCTAGGTGTCGCAACAGGAGAGTACTTTATGTATGCCTTTTTCAACCTGTTATCTCCGTTGATGACCTTGATCTACGCTTGGGTCGGCATCAAAATTCGAAAAATCGAAGACGTAGCTTAAATCACGTATCTATACGTAAGGTCCTCTTACCTTGACCAAACAGCTGTCCCGCATGAAAAAATCCCCCGTCTTAGGTCTGCGTGAAAACGCCGGAATATTCGCACTATTAGTACTGATGAGTGCCTTTGTGGGTGCTATGGTAGGGTTCGAACGAAGCCTATTGACTGAATTTACACGGGATTTAGGACTAGGACAGCTAGAAGGTACGCTACTAATGGTCGCCCTTTTCGGTGCAAGCAAAGCCGTTGCGAATCTTTTTACGGGAGTTTTATTGGACCAATTAGGCCGTAAACGCACCCTACTCCTTGGCTGGCTTTTAGCACTCCAAGTTCCCTTCCTTCTGCTCCATGGCGAAGGTACTTTCCTCGTATTCGCTGCCAACATTGCGCTCGGCTTGAGTCAAGGCTTTACCTGGTCTACCACAGTGATCATGAAAATAGACCTCGTCGGTCCTAAAAAGCGCGGAACCGCTATGGGACTCAATGAAAGTGCGGGCTACCTCGCCGTAGGGATAACCTCGTTCATCACCGCTTGGTACTTTGAACAGTCCGGACTACTCTATCCCATACTCTACGGCGCTATCGGCATCGGACTTCTCGCACTTCTGAATACTATTTTCTTCGTACCGGAAACCACACCTTGGGCTCAACTCGAAGGAAGCCAACACCAGGAAGTGCCCAAGATCGAATCTAACATCTTCCTGAAAACCACACTCAAGGACCGCAACCTCAGCAGCATTACACTCGCCGGCGTAGTCAACAATGCAAATGACGGAATTCTTTGGGCCTTACTCCCAACTCTCCTACTCACTCTAGGCCACCCGTTGACCTTAGCCGGGGGATTGCTAGGTACGCATGCCGCCGTTTGGGGCCTTGGACAACTGATAACAGGTCCCTTATCCAATAAAGGCCAACTACGCACCTTAATCACCGCAGGAATGGTACTTCAAGGACTTTCGCTGGTATGGATTACGTTCTTTGCTTCGCACATCCTTCCCTTTGCCACCCTCGGTGCTGGTACCGCTTTGGTCTACCCCACCTTCATGGTCGGCATCTCCAACCAGTCCCATCCTACCTGGCGTCCTAAAGCGCTTTCCGCTTACCGATTTTGGCGAGATATGGGCTACGTCTTCGGTGCCTTTCTCGGCTACCTCGCCTTGCAGTTTGGACAAAGTAAGACCGCCTTTCTGCTCATCGCCCTTGTCACGGTACTGAGCGGGGTGTATTTCTTTTTCCGTTACAAAGACGCCTAACGAGACTCAACTCGTATTTTCATCGTTTATAAAAACACCGCCACATGTCAGAACAACAGCACCCTTGCCCAGAATGTAAAAGTCCCTATGCCTACGAAATGGATGCTCTTATGGTGTGTCCAGAGTGCGGACACGAATGGAACGCTCAAGACGAACTCTTGGCCAATTCCGTTCTCGATGCCAACGGCAACATCCTTCAAGACGGTGATGCCGTAGTGGTCATCAAATCTTTGCCCGTAAAAGGCGCGCCACGTTCGATCAAACCAGGCACTAAAGTCTCGCGCATCAAACTTGTGGACGGCGATCACAACATCAGCTGTAAAATAGACGGCTTCGGTGCAATGATGCTGAAAAGCGAATTCGTAAAAAAGGCCTAACCCATTACTGTTATTAAGACAAAAAAAGACCCGGTTCTATGGCTAGAACCGGGCCTTTTTACGTTGAAGCCTCTAAGTAGATCGTGTTATTTCACAATCTGAATGCGGCTTTGGAAGAATCCATTTTCACTAACCAAGCGAAGTACATAGGTACCCGCTGCCAAGTGTTCTGTATCGACACGCTGCTGCGTATCACCATTGCCTTCTAATTCTACCACCGTGCGTCCTGAAGCATCCACTATGGTGATGGCACCAGAAACGGCAGAGCTGCTCGAGATGGTCACATACGACTGCGCAGGATTTGGATAGATCTGAACATCTGTCAACGTCAATTCTGCCACGTTCAAAGCGTCCGCAATGCTGCTCGAATAGCTGTCCGAGTCGCCACAAGCGTTGAACACAGTGAGTGTTACAAAGAATGCAGTCGATGGCACGCTGTAGGTGTGTACAGGATAGTTGGACGTGTTGTTCGTATTTCCGTCTCCAAAGTTCCAGAGGTAAGAATTTCCACCGATAGAATTGGTTCCGTCAAACTGCACTTGCATTCCTCCACCAGTCGCACTCAAGATTTTCGCCGAGAATGTTGCCGTAGGCTGCACACAAATGGTGATGTAGAGCGTGGTATCCGCTTGATCACCACAGGCATTAGTCACCGTGACGTCTACTGCAAAGTTCCCAGAACCAGAATACGTGTGTGTCGGGTTCAAACCTGTACCTGAATTTCCGTCGCCGAAGGTCCATGTTGCCGAGGCTACATCTGCGATACCCGTTGCATCAAAGGTGACGTCAAATGCACTTTGAGAATACGTTACCGCAGCTACAAGTGGGGCACACAAGGAGATGGTATCGTTAAATACAACACTCTGACCACAAGAATCCGTCGCCGTTAATGCTACAGGGTAAGAGCCCCCAGCAGTATAGGTGTGCGAAGGCTGATCGCCAGTTCCGGAATTCCCGTCACCGAAGTCCCAAGCATAAGTGAGCTGGGTTCCTGTCGATGCCGTTGCATCGAAATCTACAGTTAGCCCATTTACTACTGCGGTAAATGTCGGAAGTGGCGCTGGACATAGCGTGCTACAATCTGCTGCACCTTGGTATTTGATACCGGCGGTCATTTCACCAGGGTCGCCTGCATTTGCAGCACCCGCAACGCTGGAGAGGATGATTCCGTTAGAATTGGTCAAGACATAACCACATTCGCTCTGCCATTGTCCATTGTCCTGGAATTCCATGTAGAAGGTATCTCCATCACAAACGTTGATGGTAAAGGTTTCAGAAAATCCTAAAGCACCCGTTGTGGTATTCATCGAATAGCTCGTGACTGTAGTTCCTGTAGTAACTAGGAGTTCGTGGAAATTGGTTCCAGCGTTATTTGCTGCCCAACCGTCGCCGAAGTCATCGGTAAGCTCGAGGGTGTAGGTACAACCACCCGCACAAGTAAACGGTGTCGCTGATGCTGGCCCTACCCACATGCTCACGTCGCCTGCTCCACATGAGTCACGAACGTAAACATCGTATGAGGTTCCTGAGGTCAAACCTGGAATGGTGTACGGATTCGTCGCAACATTTGAAACGATCGTTCCGCTACCTGGTGTGAACCCTGTAGGACCGTATTCAATCTGCCATGCCGTTGCACCACCTGTGGTCCAAGCTACTTCGATCTCCGTATTTGAAACTGGAGTCGCAGTGATCGCAGTAGGATCTGGACACGTCGGAGCCTCGTCGATAAAGAGATCATCTACACCGATATCCCCTTGCTGTGGCGTATTGCCCCCGGATTTGGTAGCCGTGAATTTAATCTTAACAGACTTGTTCGCATAACTGCTCAAATCTGTTACGATTTCTAACCACTGGTTTCCTTGATCGCCTGAAACAGAATCCAGCACGGTCCATGTTCCCACGGC
>CATITW010000021.1 GCA_949547975.1 Cryomorphaceae bacterium
GTCGGACGGTGCGGTGCCGCCAACTTTGGGAAAGCCGCTGCAACAATTTTCGATGTCTGACCGCCTCAGAGTGGTTCGCGTGGAAGATGCAGGTCCGGATTTCTTCACGCAATTGGACACCTTAAAAATTCAGCTCGGTAGCGAATTCACCATCGAATCCATCTCCAGTTTTGACTCTAGTATCCAATTAAAATCTAACGACGACGCGCTCTTTTGGCTCAGCCACAGTATGTCGTCTAACATTTACGCTATCGCCGTATGAAAAAGCTCCTCCTCGCACTCGTAGCCTTCTTTGGACTCGTACGTTGTACGCCCGAAGCCCCGATCCAGGTCCTTGCGACCACCTCTGTTGTTGCGGATGCGGCACGCCAATTGTTGCCGGATGAAGTTGAAGTTGTCGCGCTGATGCAAAGCGACATCGACCCGCACAGCTACAAGCCAGTGGAAAGTGATGTGGCTAAACTGCAAAGTGCTGAGGTCATTTTGCACAACGGTTTGCATTTGGAGGGAAAGATGACGGACATCTTGGAGAAATTGGGCGAGCGAAAACCGGTCTACGCGATGAGCAATCCGCTTGAACCTACTGAACTGATCGAAGTAGGCCCCAACACGTATGATCCGCACATTTGGTTTGACTTGCAGCTTTGGAGCGCATGTGTAAGCGAGTTGTCCCTTTTCCTCATGGACCAATTCCCAGAGCACCGCGAGACGATTCAGCAAAACGCCACCAACTATTTTTCAGAGTTAGTAACGGCCCACGACGAGATGATCCGCGACATCAGCGAGGTCCCCGACTCCCTCCGCGCCATGGTCACCGCACACGACGCCTTCTCCTATTTTGGCCGCGCCTACGGCATCGAAGTCCGCGGTTTACAAGGCATTTCTACCGCAGCAGAGTTCGGTGTCAGCGACATGCGCGCCTCCGCGACCTTTATCATTGAAAAACAACTCAACACGGTATTTACCGAAACCAGCGTCAATCCAAAAAGTATTCAAGCCTTGCAAGAAGCCGTCGAACAGATGGGCGGCAAGGTGACGATAGGTGCGCCTTTATTTAGCGATGCCTTAGGAGCGCCAGGAACGCCAGAAGCCACATTAATCGGCGCCTTCAAGCACAACACTACACAAGTTTTAAAATCATTCGAGTGATGGAAAAAAGTATAGAAGTACACAATCTTACCGTCAGCTACCACAGCAAGCCGGTGTTATGGGATGTCGATTTCACCTTGCCGAAGGGGAAAATCATCGGCATTGTTGGGCCCAACGGATCCGGGAAAACGACCATGTTGAAAACCGTTATGGGACTGCTCAAACCTGACAGCGGGTATACCGAGATTTTTGGTGAGCCGCTCGACAACGTACGTGAACGTGTGAGCTACGTACCGCAGCGCGAAAGTGTCGATTGGGACTTCCCAGCAGATGTCATGGACGTTGTGTTGATGGGGCGTTACCGCAAAAACAATCTGTTCAAGCGCATCACCAAAGAGGACCGTAGGATCGCCACCGAGGCGCTGGAAAAAGTGAATCTTTTAGAGTTTGCACACCGCCAAATTTCACAGCTCTCCGGAGGTCAGCAGCAGCGCGTTTTTATCGCCCGTTCCCTCGCTCAGCAAGCGGACATCTACCTGATGGACGAGCCTTTTGTAGGCGTGGATGCAGCGACGGAAGATGCCATCCTGAAGTTGCTTCGTGACATGAAGAACGAGGGCAAAACCGTAGTGATTGTCCA
>CATITW010000022.1 GCA_949547975.1 Cryomorphaceae bacterium
GTAAGGAATTGGCCGCCCATGAGTAGGATTTTAAAAGGTGCCTGAGATGCGGTGTAAGCCTCCTCGAGCCATTGCAGCTGCGCCTCACCAAACACGGTAGCATTCGCGCTGTCGTGGTGCGTTCTAAAGCTCCTATTGTCTAAAAAGAACAAGTCCACTGCGCCATCTGAAAGGCTGGTAGTGCCGTAATAAGACGCGCTGTCAGGCATAGGGTAGGTGGGGTTCCAAAACTGTTTGAACGCCTGCATGGTGGCTGACATACCTTTAAATGATTGATCACAATCGTTCGGACCGGCGTCATGATCGTCCCAAATGGCATAATGTGTTCCTGTTTGTAACAAGGTTGCCAGCGCAGGGGTAGCGAAGGTTTCCTGGTATTTGCCAAGCGCAGCTTCTGTGCTTGCCCAGTCTTTTTTCTTCAAGTATACGTTGTCTCCAAGCCAGATGTAGGTAGGGATGGTATCAAGCGCAGCCTGCAGTGTAGGTAGGACATCCAGGTTCTTGCTGGGGTCATTGCAGGAAGAAAACGCAAGGGTGGTCGTTGAGGGTTCGTTTGAAACACACGAAAGATTCAAAAGAAACGCCAAGAAGAAAAAGTTATGATTCATTTGTAACATTGTTGAATGCCATGCAAAATGTACAATTTCAGTGGTAACTTGGTCCTGTTGAATCATATTTTAAGGTTAAATGTCTCCATTCAGTTACAGTCACAAAGACAATCCATACATCCCCTACAACGAGCTAATCAGCATGTATAACTGGGATATACTGGGGTATTCATCCGAAGAACGTCCCATTTTATCGTGTGAATTGGGCACAGGAGATCGTTCTATTTGTGTTTGGGCCGGCATGCATGGGAATGAAACTACTGGAATACATATCATTCTGGAAATTTTGGAGATGTTTCAAAAGAAACTGCTTGCTATAGAGGGGTATACGCTACACATCATACCGGTTATTAACCCCGATGCTTACGTTCGTTATACGAGGAGAAGTGGGATGGGAGTGGATTTGAATCGTGACTTCAGAGCGTTTCAAACGGTTGAGAGCGCTAAACTTATCGGGTGGATCAAAATGCATGAGCCCGAATTGTGTTTTAATCTCCATGATCAGAGAACGATATTTCATGTGAACGGCCGAAGTGCTTACACATCCCTTTTAGTGCCCTCTGCAGATGCTTCTCGAGCGGTAACAGAGGCAAGACAGCAACTGATCGACAGATTAGGCCATGCGTTAGACAGCATGGGCGATCTCTCAGGAATCGGTCGGTATACGGATGAGTATTATCCGACAGCGGTAGGGGATTATTTGATGGCGCAGGATATTCCTAATATTTTGATTGAAAGCGGCGTCGATACTGGGGACTTAGAGCGCAATAAAGCGCGTGAATTCGCCGTGAGATTATTGCTCAAGGTCTTGGAGTCTGGATCTGCAGCATCGAATACCTACTGGGAGCTACCGGAAAACAAGCAAGGCCAGCTGGAATGGGTCTTTACGAATGTCTTGTATGCACACATGCGTGTTGACATCGCTATAAAGCGTGTAGAGGCGATGAACGGTCACCAAAAGGCGACGATTTATTTGGTCGACGACTTAGGAGATTTGCAATCAAGACCGCGGTTGTATGATATGGATGGGACTCAGATCGCTTTGGCAGAAGCGCTTCTGCCGGATCGTCCTGTAACGGGTGTTTTTGGTGATGTGGTCTTTGACAACGGTCAAATCCTAGTAGGGCAGCTTCCGAACTAAAAAAAACCTTCTACCTAAAAGCACATCGTTGCGCATTAAGTAGAAGGAATTTCGTTCTCGTCGGTCAGATCGCGTTAATCTGCTTTTTTGCCGCCAAGCATCAGCATGTCTTTCGCAATGACTTCGGTAAAGTAGCGCTTGATGCCCTCCTCATTTTCATAACTGCGCGTTACGAGCCTGCCGCTAATGCCGACTTTGTCACCTTTCTTTAAGAACTGTTCCATAGTTGTTGCTAAACCACCCCATGCGACGATGTTGTGCCAGTCGGTGAGCGTCTTTTTGTTACCGTCGCTGTCTTTGTATACGGTGTTGGTAGCAATGGTAAAGGAGGTCTTTACCGAATCGTTGATTTGTTTTGCCTCAGGGTCCATACCTAAACGGCCGATGAGCTGAACTTGATTTTCCATAATAATGGGTTTTAGGTTATCGTTCCTAATAAATTGGGAACAGCCGCTGACACCTCCAAAAATTGTGGAAAAGTAAAAGTTACTTACACCGGCTTTTTGACCGTATTGATCACGGCAAACGCCGCATTCACATCGTTGCTATGTACGATAAACGTGGCTTCGTTCGAAGTGGATATAATTTCTTGAATAGGCACTCCTGCTGAGGCGATGTGCTTGAAGAAGTAGTAATACAGACCGATCACCTCAGAACTGCTGTTGGGCAATTGCAGTGTGATGGCGCTTAGGTTTTTGTGGGAACCGATCAATTTCTCGCCTTTCATCGCCGATTCTAGTGCATCCAAGGCGTTTTCACTGATCACGATAGTAGTTTCCTCCATGCCGCCTGTAAAGCTGTGAAATCCCTTGTAATCTGATCCTAACGCTTTTAGAAAAGCCGATTGTTTTTCGGGCAGTCGGTTTGTTTTTTCAAAGGTTAATGCGACCAAATTTGAACGTACGATGATATCGCCCAGACTTGCAATGAACTGCTGAAGGCGGTGTTGCATCTTTAATCGAAGCTTCGGTTCCCGTCTTCGAATGGCCATGACAATAGCGCTCTCTTTGACTTCATTTCCCATGAATTCGGAGATCGTAGGCTGCAAGACACGTGCAAGGGAGCTGAGATTGATCAAATCCTCTTGCAGGGCTTCTTCCAAAAATGGACGCTGTCTAAGGCATTCTTCGAGCGCTTCACGTAAATTCATAGTACTACTATTTGTTAGCAAAAGTACTTCTTTGTGAGATTTGTAACAAGTTGTTCCTGTACCCAATTCCTTGTGCCCACCAATTCTATCGTATTTTTGCCCTATGAGCGAACACATTGTAATCATCGGAGGCGGTGCGGCGGGCTTTTATGCAGCCATTGCCTGTGCCGAAGCTAATCCGGAGCTGAAAGTCACCATCCTTGAAAAAGGGAAGGAGGTGCTTGGAAAAGTACTGATCAGCGGCGGCGGCCGTTGCAATGTCACGCACGCTTGTTTCGACCCGAGAGAATTGGCCACGCATTATCCTAGAGGGGAGCGCGAATTATTAGGACCGTTTCACAAATTTCAACCGGGCGATACGATGGAGTGGTTTGCCGACCGCGGCGTGGAACTAAAAATAGAGTCCGACAATCGCGTATTTCCTGTGACAGATTCCTCGCACACCATTGCGGATTGTTTGTTGGACATGGCTGCAGCGGCGAATATTGACGTTCGCAAAAGCTGTGGTGTAAAGTCGTTTCAGCAGCTAGAGGACGGCACTTGGTCCATCTCAACGACCCGTGGCGAGGAGCTTACGGCGGATAAGTTGATGGTCGCGCCAGGTTCTTCAAAGGCGATGTTGGACCAATTAAAAAAATTGGGCCACAGAATCGTCCCAACCGTACCTTCCTTGTTCACATTCAACATCAAAGACCCTAGAATCAAAGGGTTAAGTGGCATCAGCTTGCCAAATGCCACCATCCAAGTCGCCGCATCAGATTTAGAAGCTTCGGGCCCACTGCTGATCACGCATTGGGGAATGTCCGGGCCTGCAATCTTGCGTTTGAGCGCCTGGGGTGCCCGCGAATTAAACGACCGATTCTACCGTTTTCCCATCCTGGTGAATTGGATCGGAAAAGAGCTCGATGACGTGCTGGCCGACTTTCAGCAGGAAAAGAAGCTTTCGGGCAAAAAACGCATCGGAAACCACGCGCATTACGGCGTACCACTTCGCCTTTGGAAATCCATGGTAGAAGGCGCCGGCATCAAACCCACCGCAACTTGGGGCGATCTTTCGGGAAAACAAGTCAAAGCGCTTGCCGCTGAACTTAGTGCTTCGGTCTTCCAAGTCACCGGAAAAAGCACGTTCAAGGAAGAGTTTGTCACCGCTGGAGGTGTAGATTTAAAAGATGAGGACTTCAAAAACTTCGCTTCGCGCATTGTTCCCAACCTCTACTTTGCTGGCGAAATCCTGGACATCGACGGCATCACCGGAGGTTTCAACTTTCAAGCCGCTTGGACGGGCGGTTGGCTGGCCGGAAATGCCATGGCTGGATATCCTATAGACTAGATTAGGCCTGCCTTTAAGAGGTCTTTTCGCACATGTCTAGCGCGCGCTTTTAACCCCGGATTTGCATGCTCGAGCACCATTTCGATGCTTTCATCGAGCTCCGTCGCCAATTCTGGATACCGCAACACCAGCCTGTACAACACACTCATCCCATAGACACGTGGCGCTTGTGCCACACTCGGAGTCATCATCTTCTCGAAGCAGAAATCGATCAAATAGCTTTCCGTTTCCTCGTCTTTTGGCAAGGTATATTTCGAGAGGTAACGCAAGATGAACCGCATCTCAGCATCCGTTTTCGTTTGGCTTAATTGGTCCACCATCCGAGGCAAATAGGGGATGAACACCTCCGGATTTCGATCGCTCACGTGGTGTAAAATCCAATTTGCCCTTTTGCGCTCACGCTCATTCCCTCCAAACGCCTTTTCCATCACTTCTTCCAGCGCCTCTGACTCGCTGCACGCACGTCGTATCCAGCCGTCATACACGTAGTCCTTATCTATAGTATGCTCGTTCAGTGCGGTTTCAAGGTCCATCTCAAAAAAAATAAATCAACAAATGATGAAATTATTAGAAATCTAATTAAATTAGCATTGTAAAACAAGAGCGCCCTACATGCCCTTAAGCGCTACCTAAAGATACGTTGTTATGAACTATGTAAAGAACAATCTGAAGTTCCTCCGGAAAAAGGAAGGTCTAACCCAGGAGCAACTCGCCACAAAAATCGGTGTCAAGCGTGCTATGATTGGTGCCTACGAAGAAGGTCGAGCAGAACCCCGTTTACATACGCTTCAGCACATTGCAGGCTACTTTCAGGTCCGTCTCGATGACTTTGTGAACCGAGACCTCTCCGGGGCTTCATCGATACCAAAGGCCGACGTCAGCGGTGCACAGCTTCGCATTCTACCCGTTGTCGTAGACGGTACAGAAGAGAAAGAGCTGGGCACACTCGTTCCAGTAAAAGCTTCTGCAGGGTACCTAAGTGGCTACGGCGATGCAGATTACATCGGCGCACTTCCGCGTTTTTCAATGCCTTTCCCTGAACTGCCTCAAGACCGTACCTACCGCGTATTTCAGATCCGTGGGGAAAGCATGTTGCCCATCAAACCAGGCTCTTATGTCATCACGGAATACATTCAAGACTGGAAGTCCATTCGCAACGACGAATGCTACGTACTGATCACCAAAGATGAAGGTGTCGTTTACAAGCGTGTAATCAACAACTTACACATCGGCGAACTCTTGTTAAAGTCGGATAATCCACAGTTTGCGCCGTACACCGTACCTGTCGATCGCATGGTCGAGGTATGGAAGGCAGTAGGCTATACCAGCTTTGAGTTGCCCTCTGCTGGAAATAATCAAGACATGTCTCAACTCATGCACATGATGGCTGATCTCAAAAAAGAAATGAATCAGTTGAAAGACAGTTAAATAGATCAACACAAATACCTAGAATCACCATGTATTGAGCGGCCTTTGAGCCGCTCGACTTGCCTGTACTATGCCCATTTTCAACTAGCTACTAAACGACAATCACCTATGGATCGCTCTATTTTACATATGGACCTGGATACCTTTTTCGTATCTGTGGAGCGCCTTATGGACTCACGGCTTGACGGCCGTCCCATTCTTATCGGAGGTACGGGTGATCGCGGTGTGGTAGCAGCGTGCAGTTATGAAACCCGAAAATTTGGTGTACACTCGGCCATGCCCATGCGCATGGCCCGCGAGCTTTGCCCAGAAGCCATCATCATTCGTGGCAACTCGGCCAACTATTCAAAGTACTCAAACCTAGTTACCGATGTGATCAAAGAGCAGGTCCCCGTCTATGAAAAGACTTCGGTGGATGAATTCTATGCCGATCTTACCGGAATGGACCGCTTTTTTGGGAGCTTCAAATTCTCAAGCGAGCTCCGCGATCGTGTCATCCGTGAGACAGGACTGCCCATCAGTTTTGGGCTTTCCGGCAATAAAACCGTCAGTAAAGTCGCTACTGGAGAAGCCAAACCAAACAATAAGATCTTTATTCAGAAGGGATTAGAGCGTCCCTTTTTAGCGCCACTGTCAGTACGTAAAATCCCAATGGTGGGCGAGAAGACCTACCAAACTCTTCGGAACCTCGGCGTACGTCGCATTCAAACCCTGCA
>CATITW010000023.1 GCA_949547975.1 Cryomorphaceae bacterium
CGTCATAGCCAAGATCGACGAGTTGACGTATTTTATTGTCGAAAACGAGCGCACGGCAAGGGCGTATATCAAAAGATTACTCCCTGAGAAAAATCAGCGGGAAATCACCATGGAGATTATCGACAAGCAAACCGACCCACTGGACTTGCCGTTATTTTTGAAGCCTGTCGAATCTGGTCGAGACGCAGGCGTGATCTCCGAAGCTGGTGTGCCATGTGTGGCAGATCCGGGAGCGGAAATTGTAAGCATTGCGCATAGAAAAGGGATTGCTGTAAAACCATGTGTGGGGCCCTCCTCTATTCTACTTGCTCTTATGGCGAGTGGGTTTAATGGCCAGCAATTCACCTTCCGTGGGTATTTGCCGTTTGATGGGAACATACGCAAGCGTACGTTTCAAATCATGCAAAAGGAGATTCGCGACGGCATCACTCAGATTTTTATGGAAACGCCGTACCGCAATGGCAAGTTGCTGGAAGAATTGATCAAGGTGCTGCATCCAGAGACGAAGCTGTGTATTGCTAGCGATATCAGTTTGGAGACTGAATTTATACAAACCAAGACGATATCGAATTGGATTGGGAATTTCCCGGACATTCATAAACGTCCTGCCATCTTTTTGATCGATTAAGAGCATCGCCCATGACCGACCAAGAATTAAAAGATCAAAAGCTTGTTGACGGTGCCTTTCAGGACTTGTTAAACAGCATCGAGTACAAAACCGAAAAGGCCGATAAAGCGCTGATTACAAAGGCGTTCAACATTGCGAAAGACGCACACAAAGGCGTGCGACGTAAGACCGGTGAGCCCTACATTACTCATCCCATCGAGGTTGCTCAGATTGTGGCGACTGAGATTGGTTTGGGGCCTACAAGTATTGCTACTGCCTTGATGCACGATGTCGTTGAAGATTCAGAGTACACGCTAGATGACATCGAATCCATGTTCAACGTGCACATTGCGCGTCTGATCGATGGATTGACAAAGATCTCCGGTGTAGTGAGTATGGAAAGTAGCATGCAGCTTGAGAATTATCGCAAGATGCTTTTGACCATTTCCGACGATGTACGAGTGATTTTGATCAAACTAGCGGATCGCTTGCACAACATGCGTACCATGCACGGCATGCCGTCGCACAAGCAGTTGACGAAGGCATCAGAGACCCTTTTTATCTACGCGCCCCTCGCCCATCGATTAGGGTTGTACAGAATCAAAACGGAGTTAGAAGACACTTCACTGCGCTATACCGAGCCTGACATGTACCATGAGATTGCGGATCGTATGGAGCAGCTGAAGCTCGGTGACATCACCTATCTAAATAAATTTACGGCTACCGTTGGACACGATCTCGAAAAGGCCGGTCTATCTTTTGACATTAAGAAACGTACAAAGAGTATTTTCTCGATTCGTCGAAAGATGCGGAACCAGAAGGTGGGTTTTGATGAGGTGTACGATAAATACGCGATTCGGATCATTTTGGATTCTGAATTGGATATGGAAAAGGCGGAATGCTGGAAGGCCTATTCCCTGGTAACACAGAACTTTAGTCCGAATCCACTTCGCTTAAGAGACTGGATTTCTTCTCCAAAGAGTAATGGCTATGAAAGTTTGCATACGACGGTTATGGGACCTGAAGGCCACTGGGTGGAAGTGCAGATTCGTACGCGTCGTATGGATGACATTGCGGAAAATGGGTTCGCCGCGCACTGGAAGTACAAAGAAG
>CATITW010000024.1 GCA_949547975.1 Cryomorphaceae bacterium
TCGTAACGGATTGAATGACCTTAGAAAAGAAATGATTTAATAGCCAGATTATGAAGTTTGTACAAAACATATTCGACCAGACTAGACCGCTTGTTGAAAAAGATGGCAAAAGAAACATCTTCTACCCATTGCACAATGCAATAGAGACGATGGCTTTCGTTCCAAATCACACTGCTCATAGTGGCGCACACGTTCGCGATGCGATCGACCTGAAGCGCACTATGGTAACTGTGATTTTCGCTATGGTGCCTGCGCTCCTTTTTGGGATGTGGAACATCGGTAGATTACACTACGGTGCATTCGGCGAAGAAAGCACTCTTATTGATAACTTCTTGTTCGGTGCACTTAAGATGCTGCCGCTAATCACGGTGACCTACGCAGCAGGTCTCGGTGTAGAGATCTTCTTTGCTTGGAAGCGCAATCACGCTGTAAACGAGGGTTTCCTGGTCTCTGGATTGCTTATTCCGATGATTATGCCGGTAGACATTCCATTGTGGATGGTTGCTGTAAGTACAATATTTGCTGTGCTTATCGGTAAAGAAGTTTTCGGTGGGACAGGAATGAACCTTTTGAATCCAGCTCTTACGGCACGTGCTTTTGCGTTCTTTGCCTACCCTACATGGATGTCAGGTGATCAGGTATGGATCAATACTAAAGGTGAAGAAGGTGCTCAGTTGGTAGATGGATACTCAGGTGCTACTGCTATGGGTGATTTAGCCACTACGGTAGGTCAAGGAATGGACAACCCTGCGACGAACGCCGTTATGGCAGAGTTCGGAGCGGACGGAACCTATTCGTTACTCAATGCTTTTCTTGGATTGATTCCAGGTTCTATTGGTGAAACATCGGCTTTACTCATCTTATTAGGTGGTCTGTTCCTAGTTTTCAAAGGGGTAGGTTCTTGGCGTATCATGCTGAGCTTCTTTATTGGAGGTTTGGTAATGGCTGGGATCTTTAATCTTTTTGCAGTGAATGAATTCATGGGATTGAATCCTATTCATCAGCTAATGCTGGGTGGTTTTATGTTCGGTATGGTCTTCATGGCTACTGATCCTGTAAGTGCTTCTCAGACGGAAACAGGGAAATACATTTATGGTTTCCTTGCTGGATTCTTTGGTATCATGATCCGTGTATTCAACCCCGCATATCCTGAGGGAATCATGCTCGCCATCCTTTTCATGAATGTTATGGCACCGCTTATCGACCACTACGTAGTAGAGGCGAACATCAAGCGTCGTGCAAAACGTCTAGCTAACGCCTAAACCATATTCTAATGAACGTTAATAGTAACGCATATACCTACACTTTCGCAACCGTTATGGTGGTTGTTGTAGCTGTACTGCTTTCCGGAGCGTCACTCGGTTTGAAGAGTAAACAATCTGCGAACGTCAGTCAGGAAAAGAAACAAAGCATTCTTGCTTCGATCGGTATTGAAAAAGACCGCTCTGAGTCAGATGAAGCTTTTAACCAATACGTAAAGCAAAGCCTTACCCTGCAAGGAGGTAAAGTTATCTCAGAAGATGCATCTGCAGCTTTTGATATTGACATGGCAGCTGCCGTCAAAAAAAGCAACATGGATCGTCAAGTTCCTTTGTATGTAGCCGAAAAAGATGGTGAAACTTTCTATATCGTGCCGATGCGCGGTAAGGGGCTTTGGGGACCAGTTTGGGGCTACCTAGCGCTAGAGTCAGACGGTAACACTGTTGTAGGTGCAACCTTTGACCACAAGAGTGAAACTCCAGGTCTTGGTGCGGAAATCACTACACCTATGTTCACTGACCAGTTCCCGGGTAAGAAAATCTCTGAGGCAGGTATGTTCCAGAGCATCTCTGTAGTGAAGGCTGGTACTTCAAATGGAGACTACATGGTAGATGGAATCTCAGGTGGAACAATCACTTCTAACGGGGTGAATGACATGCTTGCGGATTGTTTGGCGCCATATGCATCATACTTCAAAAACATCTAAACCATGAGTACAGAAGTAAAACAAAAAGAGGCGTTGTTCTCGAAGAAGAATCAGAAGTTGATTTCTGATCCATTCAATGACAACAACCCGATCACAGTTCAGGTACTTGGTATTTGTTCTGCGCTAGCGATCACGGTAAAATTGGAGCCAGCTATCGTAATGTCACTCTCTGTGATGTTCGTTCTTGCTGCAGGTAACGTAATCATTTCTTTGATCCGTAACTTGATTCCTAACCGTATCCGTATCATCGTTCAGCTTGTCGTAGTGGCATCTCTTGTAATCTTGGTGGATCAATTCCTAAAAGCATTTGCCTACGATGTGAGCAAGCAGCTTTCAGTATTTGTTGGATTGATCATTACCAACTGTATCATCATGGGACGTTTCGAAGCATTTGCGCTCGCAAACAGCCCATGGAAAGCATTCCTTGACGGTATTGGTAACTCTATTGGTTACGGTGTCATTTTGATCGCTGTTGCTTTCTTCCGTGAATTTTTAGGCTCTGGTACATTGCTAGGCTTCTCTGTAATTCCAGAAAGCTGGTACATCGCCAACGGCGGCTTTTACGCTAACAACGGATTCTTCTTGTTCCCTCCGATGGCACTCATCGTAGTCGGCCTAATCATTTGGGGACAGCGTGCGAAGAATACGAAACTCATCGAAGAAAACTAAACCGGCCATGGGACAAGAATTAATCAACTTATTTGTTCGCTCAATCTTTATTGAGAACATGATCTTCGCATACTTCCTAGGTATGTGTTCTTACCTCGCAGTATCGAAAACAGTGAAGACCGCAGTAGGTCTAGGTATTGCAGTAACATTTGTACTAACCATTACATTGCCTGTAAACTGGTTGCTTGAAAACTATGTACTAAAGCCAGGTGCTTTAGCATGGTTGGGCGAAGAGTTTGTAGGAGTAGACCTAAGTTTCTTATCATTCATTATGTTCATCGCGGTAATCGCTTCGATGGTACAGCTTATCGAAATGATTGTCGAGAAATTCGCGCCAGCACTCTATAGTGCACTGGGAATTTTCTTGCCATTGATCGCGGTAAACTGTTCTATTCTTGGAGGTTCACTCTTTATGCAAGAGCGCGCTTTCGGAACTATCGCAGAGGCGACGGTTTACGGAATAGGTTCAGGTGTGGGTTGGTTCTTGGCTATCGTAGCTATTGCAGCCATCCGTGAGAAAATCCGCTATTCAAATGTTCCTGCTCCTCTACGCGGTCTTGGAATTACCTTCATCATTACAGGTTTGATGGGTATCGCGTTTATGAGCTTCATGGGTATTAAATTATAATAAGCACAGCAGCTATGTTTTTATCTAGCACAGTAATTATTTCATCGGTCGTCGTATTCGTTTTGGTGATCCTATTGTTGGTGACCATTCTACTACAGGCGAAGGCACGTTTGTCTCCTTCAGGGCCCGTAAAATTGAACATCAATGGTGATGAGGTAGAAGTAGAGTCAGGTACTACTTTGTTGACTACGCTTAGCAACCAGAAAATCTTTTTACCATCCGCTTGTGGTGGTGGTGGTACCTGTGGTATGTGTAAGTGTCAAGTAACCGAAGGTGGTGGCGAGATCTTGCCAACAGAAACAGGATTCTTCAACCGTAAAGAGATTGCGGACAACTGGCGTTTAGGTTGTCAGATCAAAGTGAAGAATGACATGAACGTGAAGGTGCCAGAGGAAATCTTCGGTATCAAAAAATGGGAATGTGAAGTAGTTAGTAACTACAACGTTGCCTCGTTCATCAAAGAATTCGTTGTGAAACTGCCAGAAGGTGAAAACCTTGACTTCGAGGCTGGTGGTTACATCCAGGTAGATGTTCCTGCTACAACGGTAGACTTTAAGAATATTGACATCACTTCACACCCGAAATTGGGTAAAGCTCCTGATGAGTTCAAAGCAGAATGGGACAAATTCAAGTTATGGGATTTGAAAATGGTAAACCCAGAGCCACTATTCCGTGCGTACTCTATGGCCAACCACCCTGCAGAAGGAAACATCGTGATGTTGAACATCCGTATTGCAACTCCTCCATTTGACCGCAAGAAAGGCGGATGGATGGATGTAAATCCAGGTGTATGTTCTTCGTTCGTATTTGATCAAAAACCAGGCGATAAAGTAACCATCTCTGGTCCTTATGGTGAATTCTTCATCAAAGAGACAGATTCAGAGATGTTGTACATCGGCGGTGGTGCTGGTATGGCACCGATGCGCTCGCACCTATTCCACCTGTTCCACACGTTGAAGACAGGTCGTAAAGTGAGTTACTGGTACGGTGGTCGTTCGAAGCGTGAGTTGTTCTACCTTGACGATTTCCGTCAGATCGAGGAGCAGTTCCCGAACTTTAAATTCCACATCGTATTGTCAGAACCGTTACCTGAGGATAACTGGACGGCAAAAGACAGCATGGAAGCAGAAGGTGATGGTTTTGTTGGATTTGTCCACCAGGCCCTTATCGACAACTACCTTGACAAGCACGATGCACCTGAAGATATCGAGTACTACTTCTGTGGACCTCCATTGATGAACGCCGCAGTTCTCAAGATGGTGGATGACTTTGGTGTCCCTCCAGAGAATGTAAGCTTTGACGACTTCGGTGGTTAATCGCTTTAAGACAATGTATAAAAGCCGTCCTTTTGGGACGGCTTTTTTTATTTTTGAATTATGATGAAATTTGCCCTAGGTGCCATAGCTGCACTATTATTCGTTGCATGCAGTCCAGTCGACTCCAGAGTACAAATGACCAACCAAGGCCCCGCTCAGGGCTCTACTTATAGCATTAGTTATTTGGTGCCTGAAGGTGTGGATTATCGAAGTGGGATTGATAGTATTTTAAAAGCGATGGATCAGCAGATGAGTCTATGGGTCCCAGCTAGTGAAATTACCCGACTAAATTCGGGCGATAGTATTCTCTTGAGTGCCGATTTTGCCGCAGTCGTAAAGCGTAGCATTGATCTTGCGGCGTCCACAAAGGGTAATTTCGATATTACCGTTGCCCCAGTTGTAAAGGCGTGGGGTTTTTCTGGTGGTCAATACAGGGATAGTGTGAATATCGATAGCCTTATGCAATTCGTGGGCAGTCAAAAGTTAACAATGCCAGAGGCGGATATCCGTTATGGATTACCAAAGGGTATGCAACTGGATGTCAACGGAGTGGCACAAGGCTACACTGTAGACCTAATCAAGCAATATCTCGAAAGCCATAGTATCAAGGATTATTTGATCGAGGTAGGTGGTGAAGTAGTTTGTAAGGGGAAAAATGCTGCAGGGCGTAATTGGCGAATAGGCATTGATAAACCTGAAGAAAGTAGGAGCGAGGGCATGTTTCAAACGATTGTTGAGTTAGATACAATGGCGCTTGCTACAAGTGGAAATTACAGAAAGTATTGGGTCAACGATAAGGGGCAGAAGGTAGTGCACACTATCGATCCGCAAAACGGGATGCCAGTGGTGAGTACGTTGTTGAGTGCAAGTGTGATTGCTCCGGATGCTACACTAGCGGATGCTTTGGGAACGGCAGCTATGGTGATGGGCGAGCAAAAGGCATTGCCCTACCTAGAGGCGCTCCCAAAAGTTGAGGCGTATTTGATCACGAGTACAAAACTCGGGGAGCTGAAGGTGATTAAAACTTCGGGTTGGTCGAAGTACGAGCTGGATTAAGCAGGCTTGCTTTCACACTGGTTCGGATCTTTACCGCAGTAGGAGCACGTAGCGCCGTCTTCATTTAGGAAAGGGCTTTGCGAAGCACATGTGCCTGCGAATTCGCCGTCCTTTTTAGCCCAAATCTTGATAGCGATTCCAGCTACTCCTAATCCAAGTAGAACTACAGTGATTCCGATGAGTTTAAGTGCGACCATGTTCTTTGCTTTATATGGGGTCAAAGTTACGATGAAAACTGCAAATAGTGTGCCTATATCAATTAGCGGATTATTCTACGAACGCTCTTTTTCCTACGGCTTGTGATGTACCTTTGTGAACCAATTAAACTATAAATCATATAGATATGAAGATTACGGTTGTCGGTGCCGGGAACGTAGGTGCTACAGTTGCTGAGAACATGGTTCGTCGCGAGTTAGCTGAAGAAATCGTGTTGTTAGACATCAAAGAGGGCTTTGCTGAAGGTAAAGCGATGGATATGAATCAAACAGCAACTTTGAACGGATTCGATTCAAAGGTTGTAGGTTCAACGAATGATTACAGCAAGACTGCAGGTTCTGCAGTAGCAGTGATTACTTCTGGTATTCCACGTAAGCCAGGTATGACTCGTGAAGAATTGATCGGTACGAACGCGAAAATCGTTCAAACAGTTACTGAGAATTTGATCAAGCACAGCCCTGAAATAATCATTGTTGTGATTTCTAATCCGATGGATACGATGACCTATTTGACTTCGAAGTCTTCAGGTCTTCCAAAGAACCGCATCATCGGTATGGGTGGAATTTTAGACTCAGCACGTTTCAAATACCGTATGGCGGAGCAGTTGAACTGTTCACCAAACGATCTACAAGGTCAGGTGATCGGTGGGCATGGAGATACTACTATGATTCCTTTGATCAACCACGCTACTTACAACAGTATTCCGGTAACTCAATTCTTGAGCAAGGAGCAGCAGGAGCACGTAGTTGCTGAGACTATGGTTGGTGGTAAAACATTGACCGGTTTGATCGGAACTTCAGCTTGGTACGCACCAGGAGCCGCTGGAGCGGAGTTGGTAGAGTCTATCGTTCGTGATCAAAAGAAAATGTTCCCATGTTCAGTATTGCTGAACGGTGAATACGGCCAAGAAGACATCTGTATTGGTGTTCCTGTAATTATCGGCAAAAACGGTTGGGAGAATATTGTCGAGTTTGATTTAAGTGCAGACGAAAAAGAAAAATTCGAAGCTTCTGCAGCTGCGGTTCGCAAGATGAACGCTGCATTGGACGAGAATCTATAATTTTTGATCGGTTTTCGATCTTTTGAATAGGGAATCCCTCTAGCAGATGCTGGGGGGATTTTTTTGTTTTAGTACAATCGTCTATCCTCAGGAAGGAGTGCACAATACCCTGTGCCAAACCAACGCATTCTGTTCTTCGCAATCCAGTTGTAGATAACATCTCGAACGACTTTGGGGACTTTAATAAGAACTTTGGTCCAACGCCATTTTGGTAGCGTTGAAAGGATCATAAGCGCGGCCGTACTTCGGGTATAGAACGTACCGCCCTGATAGAAAAGGACGCTGTCTTCTGAAAGCAATTCTTTGGGTACGTTCGATTGTGCCCAATTTCCCTGTAGGGAGCTAAAGCGAAATTGGCCAAGAGCATCTCTTTTATAAATCCACTGAACGCTTTTGTTGCAAAGTGTACAAGGCCCGTCAAAAAGAACAATATCAGACTCCATCTATTGAATAATAAGGCGATCAGACCCTACTTGGCTTCCTTTCTCATCCACGTAAATCACCACATACATTCCTGCTGGTAATCGCAACGTGTTACTTCCCGGAACCAATTCTGTCAACTTCCTTCCCAGCATAGAATACACCATCCCACGAACCATTAACTCCTCCGGAGCCCGAAGTTCAACAAGACCCTTGGCCGGATTTGGAAACAACAGCAGCTCGACATCTGTAACGGTTTCCTCAAGTGCTAAATCTTTAAAAGGTATTCCTTTGAAGTAGTGTACACCTCCACTTTGATTGCCTACGATCACATCAGGGAATCCGTCGGCATTAAGATCTGCAACGGCTGGGTGCAAATGCGAACCGGAGGTGAGGAAGTGGCTATCGAGATCACGTAAAGTGGGGGTGAGGTTGAATCGGATGTTAGGGCGTTTGTTGTGAGCTCCACTGTACGGCATCTCACACCCATCTTGAGTAATCCCATTCCATCCAGTAATTTCCCCATACAGTACGCTGTTAAATGAAGTGGTGTGGTAGACCACAGGAATATCACCTGTTTGCGCATGTTTCGAGAAACAAATTTCGACCATCACAGGGTCTTTACCGTTCCAAACAAACGGCGTAGTGAACGATACATCGTTCCATCCAGTGGTCATGACCCTAATGCCACTAAACACTGTAGTGAATCCTAGGCTTTGAAAATCCGTGTGCACCGTGTCACTGACGTGTTTCAATCGAATACTGAAACCTTGGGTAAGGTATAGGTTACTGAAGGCTCCTAGTTCGAAGCCCATATTCTCGAATTGTCCATGGATACCTCCAGCGTTGGACAATTCATCTGCCGAAAACAGGATTTGAACGCGTCCGTTGCGCTTAGATCCACCAAAAGGCGTTTCTTCTCGGGTAGAAGACGTGGTGGTTCCACTTCCAAACACGAGATCTCTACTGGTGGCACCACTAAGTATGGCATCGATAGAATCCTTTTGAATGGCCCCTAAATCTTTGGACCCGATAAGTAGTGTAGTGTCTTGCGCATACACAAAAGCGGGCGTCGCATATCCATTCGGACTTTGTGTAGAGGCCATATTGATCCCCGCCCACTGATCATCTACCAGGGTAAACAGGTTAGGGAAGGTTCCGGATGTAGTATAATAAGCGACGTATCCCGCTTCATTTCCGACAAACAGATCCAGAATACCATCTCCATCGATATCTCCCAGTGCGGGAGCAGCATGGTTTCCAACATCAATACCGTTGATGAGTCCGCGATAGGTGTAATTGTAGTTTAATATGGTCCCTGTGTTCTCATAATAGAACAACTCACCAGTTCTGGTACCGATAATAAGGTCAGGATCTAGATCACCATCCAGATCGCCAAAAGTTGGACTTAGGTCTTCCCCAAGATTGTTAAAGCCAGCGTCCGCAAGATCTTCCTCGACCAATTCAAATTTGGGTTCCGCCGAAGCGCTGATGTTTTTATAGAGCTGTAGCCTGCTACTATACGTCCCTTGAGCGAGGTACTCCCCAGTACCGCCGATCACTAAATCAAAGTCACCGTCAAAATCAATATCTACTAACGCAGGTCGTGCTCGGGTGCCAATATCAATCATACCCTCCACCAAAAACGAGCTGTCGGGTGAAGAATAACTTGGACTAGAGCTCGAACCGACATTCTTGTAGAGCCAAGCGTTGCCTGTATTCATAGATCCATTCAAATTGGGACTGACGATCAGGTCAGGTACATTGTCAAAGTCAACATCTTCATAGAATGCTGCAGGGAAAAACTCCAAATTCACCGCATTCGGACTAGGGTATAAGGTGTCTTGACTGGTCATGAAAGCACTATCCGTATGACCGCCGTTGTAGGCAGCCACGAGATTAGAAAAACTCACATCACCGATCAGCACATCTTTAAGCGTATCTCCATTCAGGTTAACTACAAGAAGAGTAGACCCGGCATGCACGGCGCCGCTTCCGCCACTTACCTTCATTTTTTGAACCCCTTGACATCCGTTTAAGGTGAGATTATTGGAAACCAAGTTTTCTTCAAACCTTCCCCAACACGTCGTATTCATTCTAAAGTCGAGTCCATTGGCATTTAATCCTTCATGCCATTCGATGGTCGACCGCTGGCCAAACGTGAGTATGTCCAAATCTCCATCTTCGTCGAGATCTACTATGGCAGGAATGTCCGTCGAGAAATTATATAGATTCGATTGAAAGCTCCCTACATCGGTTGTTAAAAATCCACCAGGAAGTGCCCAATCAAAAAGCAATGTGTCTGCATCGGATTTATTTTCCCAAACGCCCATTCCTCCGAGAACAAAAGCAAACAAATCCTTCTTGCCGTCCCCGTTGTAATCTCTAAACAAGGCCCAATTTTCAATCGCAGGTAAACTGTCCGCGTACGCTGGAGCCGAGACCCAGTTCCCGTTATCCGCTAAAAATGGTATCCAATGATTGCCTTGGCGATCAAATGCTACTAGATCTTCGGTGCCGTCCCGGTTCAAATCTACTTTTGACCACTGCGGCATATCTGCCCCACCAGAGAAGGCGTAGGGAACAATACTTCCATCCACATAAACTTCCGGAGCAGTTCCCCATTCGAAACTCATACGACTGGTTTGCGCGTTTAGGGAGCAGCTAACTAGCACAAAAAGGAGGGGTAAAAATTGGTGTCTTTTCATAGGTATTCAAATATACGGAGAACTAACAACGTGGAGTTCACAAAAACTTTTAGGTTAGCCACCTTGACTTGCCTATATTTGCGCGTTATTGGAAAAAAATAATCCACAAATGCAGAACAAAGGATTAATTACCGTTTTCGCAATCGCCCTAGGACTGGCCTCACTTTACCAGCTTTCTTTTACATGGGTCGCGAACAACGTCGCAAGTGATGCGGAAGAATTTGCCGCGGGTGATTCGAAAGTCAAGGCAACTTACCTAGACAGTATGATGACGCAAGAAGTATACCCAGTTTTAGGGTTTACCTACAGCGAAGTCAAAAAACGTGAAATGAATCTCGGTCTCGACCTCAAGGGTGGAATGAACGTGATTCTTGAAGTAAGCGTTAAAGACGTACTGAAAGGATTGGTTGCAAATGCTCAGGATCCAGTTTTCGTACAAGCCATCGCTAATACCGATGCTGCGCAAAGTGAAGGTCAAAACAACTACTTGAATTCGTTCTTCGCGGAGTTTGATAGACTCAGCGCTGAAACAGGTGGCGGTCGCTTGTTGAGCGATGCGAGCCTCTTCGGTACTCCGGAGATGACAGACAAGGTAGGTTTCAACGCTGCAAACGAGTTGATTCAAGCTGAAATCCGTCGCGATGTAGAAGCTGCTATCGCTAACGTATTTACGGTACTTCGTGCACGTATTGACCAGTTCGGTGTCGTACAACCCAACATCCAGCGTCTTGAAGGAACGGGTCGTATCCTGGTAGAACTTCCAGGTGTTAAGGATCCTGCACGTGTTCAGAAACTACTTCAAAGCACGGCAGAGCTTCAGTTCTGGAACATGTACGAAGGAGCGGAAGTCTTGCCTTTCTTAGTGAACGCGAACGAGCGTTTGCGCGACATCGTTGCCGCTGAAAAAAGCGTTAAAGAAGAAGTATCTAATGATTTCTCTGACCTAAACGTGGAAGAGTCTATTGCAACTACTGATAGCGCTGCTACAGATTCTTCAGATGTACTTAGTGACAACAATCCGTTGTTCGAAGTATTCCGTCCGATGGTCAGCGAAACAGGTCAGTCGATGGAAGGTCCACGTGTAGGTTATGCTTTGATCCGTGATACTGCGAAGGTAAATGCGTACTTGCGTCGTCCTGAGATTGCGCAGTTGATGAATCAAGAGTTGCGAAACGCTAAATTCTTGTGGAGCAACAAACCAGAACCAGGTTCGGATATCATCACACTTTTGGCAATCAAAGGGAATCGCGATAACACTCCAGAGCTAGACGGCGGTGTAATCGTTGATGCACGCCCAGATCTAGACGAATACAACCGTAACGTGGTTACCATGGCCATGAACGGAACAGGTGCTCAGAAATGGCAACGTTTGACTGCAGAAGCTGCATCACAAAATCCAAAGCGCTCGGTAGCAGTGGTTCTTGACAACTACGTTTACTCGTATCCGCAAGTTCAGAATGAAATCGCTGGCGGCCGTACGCAAATCACGGGTAGCTTCAGTGCTGAAGAAAGCTCGGATTTAGCAAACATTCTTCGTGCAGGTAAGCTAGACGCTCCAGCACGTATCATTCAAGCAGATGTTGTTGGACCATCTTTGGGTAAAGAAGCAATCTCGTCTTCTATCAACTCTTTTGCCATCGCCCTTGCTTTGGTATTGTTATACATGTACTTCTACTACAGCGGTGCAGGTCTAGTAGCAAACCTCGCATTGCTCGTAAATATGTTCTTCATCTTTGGTATTCTCAACAGCTTCGGTGCTGTTTTGACACTTCCAGGTATGGCAGGTATCGTATTGACGATTGGTATGGCAGTAGATGCTAACGTACTGATCTTTGAGCGTATTCGTGAAGAAATGCGTTTAGGCAAAGGTCTACGCGCAGCACTTGTTGATGGATACAAGAATTCAAACAGTGCGATCATTGATGCGAACGTAACTACGTTGTTAACGGGTATTATTCTCTATGCTTTCGGTACTGGTCCAATCCGTGGATTCGCTACGACATTGATTATTGGTATCCTTACTTCGTTGTTCTCAGCGTTGTTTATCTCACGTGTTATTTTCGAACGTCGTCTAGACGGCAAGAAGAACATCGCATTCTCTACGAAAACGACCAAAAATTGGTATACAAACCTCAACTTTGACTTCTTAGGAAAACGTAAAATCGCTTACGGTATTTCCGCAGTGGTTATCGCGATCGGTTTAGGTTCATTGTTCACTAAAGGCTTGAACTTAGGTGTAGATTTTGAAGGTGGTCGTTCATTCCAAGTACGTTTTGATCAGCCGGTTGAAGTGAGTGATGTTGCAGAATCTTTGAGCAATACACTTGTAGATGCTGACGGAACTAACTTTACTCCAGTGGTCAAGACCTTGGGAGATGCCAACCAAGTCATCATTACTACAAACTACCGCATCGGTGAAACGGGTATTGATGTAGACCAAGACATCGAAAACAAACTTTACGCTGGAGTACAAGACTACTTCGCTTCAGACATTGCTCGTGAAGACTTCTTTACAGACGATACTGAAGAAGCGATAGGTTTGGTAGGATCTCGCGTGGTGGGACCAACCATCGCTGATGATATTAAGTCAGGTGCAGTGTACAGCATCATCTTCTCATTGATTGTCGTGTTCCTGTACATCCTAGTACGTTTCCGTAAATGGCAATTCTCTTTAGGAGCTGTAGCGGCATTGTTGCACGATGTGTTGTTTGTATTGGGAGTGTTCTCCATCGCAGACGGACTGTTGCCATTCCAGTTGGAAGTGGATCAAGCGTTCATTGCTGCCATCCTGACTGTGATCGGGTACTCGTTAAATGATACCGTGGTAGTATTTGACCGTATTCGCGAGAACCTTGGTGGTAAGCTGATCGGTTCCGCAGAAGGTGTCAACAAATCGTTGAACCAGACATTAAGCCGTACGTTCAATACGTCTTTGACCACGTTCTTTGTACTTCTAGTCATCTTCCTATTCGGAGGTGAAGTTATTCGTGGTTTCATGTTTGCTATCTTATTAGGTGTTGTAGTAGGAACCTACAGTTCGTTGTTTATCGCAACTCCTGTAATGTTCGATTCTTCTAAGAAGAGTGCAGCAAGCAAGAAAAGCTAACGCGATATAGAGACCTCGTCTCGCTAAAATATAGCCCTGCTGCACAGCGTGTAGCAGGGCTTTTTTGTTTTAAATTTGTCTCATGACACAAGTCTTCCTTCTTTTCAATATTAGCGGTGGTGAATTCGTCATCATTGCGCTGATATTCTTACTGCTCTTCGGTCCTAATCAGATTCCTACAATGGCCCGTTCAGCAGCTAAGATGATCAAGCAGGTGCGTAATGCGACGAACGACATCAAGCGCGAAATTTTAGAAAGTGCGGAGGATCAAAAATTGACAGAGGTTAAAAAGACCTTTGAGGAAGGCAGAGACGCTTTCAAAGAAGTCACAGACACGATCAAGCGAGGGACAAAATTGTGATTGCCCTATTCTTACTTTCCGGTTTTGGCCTCTTGTTACTCGGCGGAGAGTTTTTAGTTCGTGGTAGCGTGGGTATTGCGCTTAAACTTCGCGTATCGAAGGTCGTCATTGGATTGACCTTAGTTGCCTTTGCAACTAGTGCACCCGAGCTTATCGTAAGTGTAATTGCGGCACTTCGCGGCAAAAGCGACATAGCATTAGGAAATGTTATCGGTTCGAACATTGCAAATATTGGACTGATTCTTGGAGTCACTGCTTTGGTCTTTAAGATGGATGCTGTCCGATTGACGTACCGAAAAGACTGGATCTTTCTTTTAGTCGCAAACGCCTTACTCGGTATGTGCTTGTATCTCGGTGGGGTGAA
>CATITW010000025.1 GCA_949547975.1 Cryomorphaceae bacterium
CATCTCCTTGAGCGAGGCGTCGTTGAAAATGAGGTACGGCGGTAGGCCGCGCTCTTTGGCGAGAGACGCTCTGAATTTTCGCAAGTGTTCGAACAGGCCAGCTTTGCCCTTGGCGGTGGATGCTTTCTTGGCCGGGGCTTTTTTACCGGCTTCGCGGCGCTGAGGCACGGTGAGTTTCACGCGTTTGCCTTCGAAAAGGACTTGGCGTGCGAGTGGGGTGAGTTCTAAGGCGTTGTTCTTGTGAAAGGCAATCTCTAAAAGGCCTTGGTTGACCATCTGCACGATGTACTGCTGCCAGTCGAACCACGAGGTTTGTGCACCGATCCCGTAGGTTTTCAGCCGGTCCAGTCCCTTGGAAAGTACATGGGCATTTCTAGCGCCGCGCAAGACATCTACGATACCGCCGATCGCCTCCTGCTCCTGCGCGCGGTAGACCGTAGAGAGGGCCTTTTGCGCCAGGACGGTTCCATCGATGAACTCGGGTGGGTTGCGGCACACATCACAGTGGCCACAGTCTTCAGCGAGCTCTTCTCCGAAATAGGTCAATAGTATTTTCCGACGGCACGAGGTGGCCTCGGCGAACTGCTGCATGCGGTCGAGCTTGGCAAGCTGCACGGCTTCGTTGGTGGCTCCTTCGGCAAATTTGCGCAACTGGATCACATCGGCAAAGCTGTGGAACAGGATGGCCTGTGCTTCGAGGCCGTCACGACCGCCACGGCCGATCTCCTGGTAGTAGCCCTCAATGTTTTTGGGCATGTTGTAGTGAATGACGAAGCGCACGTTCGATTTGTCAATCCCCATCCCGAAGGCTACGGTGGCACAGACAATTTTTATACGGTCGTTCACAAAGTCTTCTTGAACGCGGGAACGGTCTTCAAAGCCTAAACCGGCGTGGTAGGCGGCACAGTCGAACCCTTGGGCGCTGAGCTTGCTGGAAACCTCTTCGGTGGCCTTGCGGCTGAGGCAGTAAATGATGCCCGACTCGTCGGCGTTTTGGGTCAAAAATTTGCCAATTTGTTTCATCCGCTCCAAACCCGGTCGCACATCCAAGTCGATGTTCGGTCGGTCGAAGGACGAGACAAAGCGCTGGGCGTTTGGAATCGATAATTGGTCCAAGATATCCTTACGGGTCGCCTTATCCGCCGTCGCAGTAAGTGCAATGATCGGCGTGTTCGGAAGCTGTGTCTTTAAAAACCCAAGGCGCTGGTAGGACGGTCTAAAATCATGTCCCCAGCTCGAGATACAATGCGCCTCATCCACCGCGATGCACGAGACAAATTCTTCAGAGAGAACCTCCGTGAGAAAACTTAGACTTTCGGGAGCAACATAGAGCAATCGAAGGCTTCCGGAGCGCACCTGATCCAAAATCTCGTGCTGCTCTCCCGCAGCTTGGGAACTGTTGTAAAACGCGGCCTGGATTCCGTTCGCATTCAGACCATCTACTTGGTCCTTCATCAGCGCGATCAGCGGAGAGATGACCACGGTAACGCCTTTAAACAGGAGTGCGGGCACTTGGAAACAGATCGATTTCCCTCCACCCGTCGGCATAATCACTAGGGCATCCTTGCCCGACAACACCGTGCGAATCACCTCCTCCTGCAACGGACGAAACTGATCGTATCCAAAATATTGTTTGAGCGGCTGGTGAATGTCCTGGGCTTGGGTCATGGTTGTTCGACTATGATGATCCCTAATAAACTATACAACTTGCGGCAAAAGAGCAAGAATTTCTTACCCAATCATCACGCCGTATCCCATCGTACGGAGCTTACTAGCAACATCCTTCGCATTCGCCAAAGACTCGCTGTTCGATAAGTTGTCTACCTTGATTTTCAAACTGCGCAACAACGCCACTCCATTTGCCGCACTGAAGTCTTTCACCCCATGATCGTGCATCAAACGTGCGCCCTTGCGGTAGTTCGGGTGTTCTGCATCCGTGTGCTCCAAAAAGCGCTCCTTACGTGTCTTCTCAGTCGCACCTATAAAGTATACTGCCTGCCCTTCCTTGTAGTCCGGGTTCGCGTCCTTAAATCTTTTCTTATTCGCAAATGAAGGCTCCAGCTCAAAGGCATACACACAATGCTGGTGGTCTAAATACTGCAACGTGACCAATTTCTTCCCGACCTCACCATATTCCAAAATCGCCTGCTCACGCTTGTACGACGCCTGAATATAAGAAGACGCAACCAGCTGACTCGTGTGCGACAACCGGATCTTGCGAACCGTCTCACGCGTCAAACCGATCCCCGGCACCTCCAACAAGGCCGAAATGCCCCCATCGAGCACCTTTCTCACGGTATCGATCGGCAACACTTTCGTAAAATGCACCAGCTTCACGATATCCATGTCACGTGCATCCACGCCCAGGTTCAGCATCTTCTCGCGCTTTCTACCGGTAACCACTAATTCTACTGCAATACTTCCAAATTCCTTCATGGGCGCAAGCTAGCGATTAATTGGGGGTTATCAGGAGTGAAGGGTACACTAAAACCTATACCCAAAATTGAACCCAGCGATCCATTCTGCTGGTGCGTAGTACTCGCCTCCCGCTTGTTTGATCAGAATGCGGCCGGCACCACCGAAAAAGTCGATAGAGATACGCTCTTCAAAACGAAACTTATATCCCAAGGTGAATCCTAGAGAACCGTAGTCGCTGGGAGTCTTGACAGAATATTGGGAATTGGTCGTCTGATCCCAATAATAATCCACCACGGTACGATTCATATAGCGGCTGGCCATTCCTAGGTACAGCCCCTCATCCACATCTGAAGCTATATATTGACGAATGCCTACCGATGCACCTGCGATGCGCTCGGTATCGGTCCACTCACGCAACTCTGTGCTGTAGTGCCATCCACTAGCATTCAAGGTGACATTCGGCTTTGCAGGTAGCGGCACCTCAACACTAAGGTTGGTTGCTCCGAAAGCAAAACCGATCGGGTTGGTCTTTACTTCCACGTTTTGGCCATAGACTGTGCTTGCAGTGAACACTAAAAAGAAAGAAAACAATAGCTTTTTCATAATTGGATGATCTATGATTTACAAGCTAAGATAGACACAGGGTGTCATGAATGAATTGATAAAAGTCAGCACAAAAAAGAGGGCCGAAGCCCTCTTTCTAAAACCAAAAAAACAAATAATCTAACCACAAGAGTTATACGAGTATAACGCCGCAGCCAGCTCAATATTATTTCGCAACGTTCACAGAACGCAATTCACGAATCACCGTCACGCGCACCTGGCCCGGGTAGGTCATTTCCGTCTGAATCTTCTGTGAGATGTCGTACGAGATTTGCGACGCCATAGCATCACTTACCTTCTCGCTTTCTACCATTACACGGAGCTCACGTCCCGCTTGAATCGCATAGGCTTTGGTTACCCCGTCAAAATCGTAGGCAAGATTCTCTAGATCTTTCAAACGCTGGATGTAGCTCTCTGCAATCTGGCGACGTGCACCAGGACGTGCACCAGAGATGGCATCACACACCTGAACGATCGGTGAAATCATCGAAGTCATCTCGATCTCATCGTGGTGGGCTCCGATCGCATTACATACGTCCGGCTTCTCACCATATTTCTCTGCCCACTGCATCCCTAAGATGGCGTGTGGTAAATCTGTTTCTTCGTGCGGAACCTTACCGATATCGTGCAAGAGACCTGCACGCTTCGCAATCTTAGGATTCAAGCCCAATTCCGAAGCCATGATCGCACACAAGTTTGCTACCTCACGCGAGTGCTGCAACAAATTCTGTCCGTACGAACTGCGGTACTTCATACGACCGACCGTCTTGATCAGCTCTGGGTGTAACCCGTGAATACCTAGATCGATCGCAGTACGCTTACCGGTCTGTACGATCTCTTCTTCAATCTGCTTGGTAGTCTTCGCAACCACCTCTTCAATACGAGCCGGGTGGATACGACCGTCACTCACGAGCTTGTGCATCGACAAACGTGCAATCTCGCGACGTACTGGGTCGAAACAGCTGAGCAAGATAGCTTCTGGTGTATCATCTACGATAATCTCCACGCCCGTAGCCGCTTCAATCGCTCGGATATTACGTCCTTCACGACCGATAATCTTTCCTTTGATGTCGTCGTTTTCAATGTTGAACACACTCACCGAGTTTTCGATGGCGCTTTCCGTAGCAACGCGCTGGATGCTTTGAATAACCACCTTCTTTGCCTCTTGGGACGCCGTAAGTTTAGCTTCTTCCATCGTCGTTTGAACGTAGGCTTGTGCATCGAGCTTCGCCTTGTCCTTGAGCGCCTGAATCATCTGCTCCTTCGCCTCATCCTCAGTCATCCCAGTGATGGCTTCTAACTCAGCGATCTGCTTGTTCTTGAGTTTCTCAAGCTCACGCGACTTCGCTTCTAAAGATTCGCGCTTCTTTGCAAGTGTATCCTTCTCACGATCCAATTCTTTTTGCTCACGCTGGAAATCCTGAATGCTCTTTTTCAAACGCTCGTCCTTTTCACGGAACGAATTTTGACGCTCGGCCAATTTTTGATCGCGCTTCGCAACCGCACGTTCGTGCTCTTCTTTAAGATTCAAGAACTTCTCTTTCGCCTCTAAACCGCGGTCTTTCTTGTATTGCTCGGCCTCTTTCTTAGCCTCGGCAATCATGAGCGCAGTCTTCTTTTTCATGGCGTTCTGCCAGAGCATGTACCCTACGCCTAATCCTATGGCGAGACCTACAACTGCAGCAATAATACTTGTTACCATCTTATCTATGGTTTAATCATTCATAAAAACCCGCACCCGCTGCGCATGTTGTCTAAACTCCTAAATATAAGGATCTGTACCCTCCGCCGTGGTTTGACCTTCCGCTGGAACTTCCAAGAAGCTCCCTTAAAAAGGTGCGGCCTGCTCGAGACATAGCGAGACAGGTACATAACAACGTGCTCGTTGAGTTTAGCACAAAAAACAGCAAGTGCGGGAAACTTTATCCGTCCTGTAGAGCCACATCTAATGCAGCTTCTACTGAGGCAAGCACGTCGCTTACCTGGGACTGAACGTCATGAATTTGTTTCGTGGCCAGCTCTGCTTTGGAGGCCAATTGTAAGGCACACATGCTCAAAACATCCTGCTTGTCCTGAACGGCGTAGCGGGTTTCAAAGCGTGTGACAGCTTCATTTATAGTTTTTACAGCGCCTCTCACCTGCTCTTCCTCTGTCCGTTTGATGGTCAGTGGGTAGCTGCGGTTCGCTATAGTCACTTTTATCTGTAGTGTATTCTCGTCCACGAGAGTCTAAGCACTTAACAATTTCATGCAACGGTCAATTTCCCGTATCAACTCCGAAATTTTCTCCTCGCTGTAAGTATCCCGTGCGGGCGAACCACGGTGGACAGTTAACGCAAGATCTCGTTGTTGCAACTGTTCCTCAAGCTCAAAGTGTTCAGCCTGCATAGCGGTTAAGCTTTCTTGCAGATGAAGCACCTGATCTTCCAGCTCCTGGACTCGCATTCTCAAAGCGGCATTGACCTCGGCTACTTTCGCTGCCTTGTCAGCTACGCGCTGGACTTGAGAATTTAAATCTAAAGACATAGGTTACAGTTTCCACCAAAGATACCATTTGTAGCTTTGCATTATGAAGAAATTTCTCATTGTCGCATACATTTTGTTAACCTGCCCAAATATCCAGGCGCAGAACTTCCTTCCTTCCAACCCCTTAGAGATACCTATAGTACTGAGCGGAACGTTTGCGGAGCTGCGCGGAAACCATTTTCATGGCGGAATTGACATCAAAACCCAAGGAAGAAGCGGCCTAAAAGTGCGCGCCGTGGCAGAGGGATACATCTCCCGCATCGCCGTGAGCCCCTACGGCTACGGAAACGCCCTGTACGTGCGCCATCCCGAAGGCTACACCTCCGTCTACGGACACCTGAACGCCTTCGCCCCAGAGATCGAAGCCTATGTCGAAACCCAGCTGCGCGACCGCAGTAAAAACGACGGTAACCTCTACCCTTCCAAAGACCAATTCCCAGTCTCCCGCCAGCAGTTCATCGCCTTTTCCGGCAACACCGGCGGCTCTATGGGCCCACACTTGCACTTTGAGATCCGCGACACCCGCACCGAAGAACCGCTGAACCCCTTAGAATTTGGCTTGAAAGTCGCCGATACCCGAGCGCCCAGCCTTCGAGGTTTGATGTGGGTGGCACAAGATTTCTCCGACCGCGGTACTATTAGTGACGGCGATACGCTACATGCACACGGCACTGTGGGGATCGACCTCTTTACCACCGACCGGCAAGACGCCGCGAACAACAACAATGGCGTCTACAGCATAGATATGAAAGTAGACGGCAAAAGCGCTTTTGAGGCGCGGTACCGAAGAATCAACTTCTCCACGAGCCGCTACATCAATGCCCACATAGATTTTGAGCACTGGTTCGCCACAGGGCAGCGCTGGACCCGCCTGTACGAGCTGGAAAACAATCCGCTAAAGCTCACTACCACTTATCCGTTGCTTGAGCCAGACTTCACCTCTTCAAACGGCTGGATTTCAGTAGCTAGAGACAGCACAGTTCGTGTGGAGATCGAGGTAAAAGATTACCAAGGGAATACCAGTACTACCTCCTTTTATATGCAAGGAGATCTGGCCTACAGTCCGACGGGATTGCAGATGGATTGCGGCACGGTTCAGACCTTGAAAGAGGGCCCGCTTGTGGTGACGATTCCTGCCAATGCCTTGTACCACGACGACCAGATCGAGATCGTTGCGCTTAGTGGCGGTCGCTACCGCGTGGGTGAGGGCGCTGGATTGCAGAAGCATATGAGTATGAATTGGTCCCTGGATTCCTCGCAAATTCCGGGCGTCGGATGGTTCCTTTGGGAAGAAGGGCGCAAGGGAAAGAAAAACGCCATTACTGGGGATCGCGAAGGCAACACCCTCACCTTCGAAACCCGCTCGACCGGGACCTACTCGCTCGATCAGGATGTCACAAAACCGGAAGTCCGCCTCTTGCAAAGCACCACCGCAGCGCGCAGTGGAAGTGCCTTCCGTGAGATTCGCGTAAAAGCATCAGACGACAAAACCGGGATTGACCGCTACAGCGCTCGGATCGATGGCACATTTGCCCGGATCGATTTCGACTATAAAAAGGACTTGTTAAAAGTCGTGGTGCCCAAGGAAATAAGCGCAGGAAGCCATAATTTGCGGATAGTTGTTATCGACGGTGTGGGCAATACCGCCGTCAAAGAATACACAATCACGATATGAAGAAATTAGTCCGCGTGTTATGCGCCCTTTTCCTGAGCACAGCGCTCTATGCACAAGACGAGCCGCAGCCGGTTCAGATCCACGGTGTAGTAGTTTCGAACGACAGTTTGATCCAGCTGCTGCCGAACGTGCAGATTTTGGTGAAAAGCCGCGGACAGATGACCACCAGCAACAACGACGG
>CATITW010000026.1 GCA_949547975.1 Cryomorphaceae bacterium
TACGGCGTACCAAGCAGTACACGAAGGACATTTAATCTGTTTCATAAAGGTCAAAGATACCTAGAATTCACGGTGTTACATGAAAAAAGCCACAACCTCTATAAAAAGGTTGTGGCTTTATCTTTATGTTGGAAAAGCGTTCTGCTTATTTACCCAATAGTTCTGCCATGGCAGTTCCAAGCTGTGCCGGAGAGTCTACCACGGTGATGCCACAATCGCGCAAGATTGCTTTTTTAGCTGCTGCTGTATCTTCAGCACCGCCCACAATAGCACCTGCGTGACCCATAGTACGACCTGCTGGAGCAGTTTCACCTGCGATGAATGCAACCACTGGTTTCGTTCCGTTTTCTTTGATCCACTTGCCTGCTTCCGCTTCAAGCTGACCACCGATCTCACCGATCATGATGATTCCTTCTGTCTCTGGATCATTCATCAACAGCTCTACCGCTTCTTTTGTAGTCGTTCCAATGATCGGATCACCTCCGATACCGATCGCAGTGGTCTGACCCAAACCTGCTTTCGTACACTGATCTACCGCCTCATAAGTCAAAGTACCTGACTTACTTACGATACCGACGTTTCCTTTGTTGAAGATAAAGCCTGGCATGATACCTACTTTAGCCTCACCAGCGGTCATCACACCTGGACAGTTAGGACCGATCAAAGTGCTGTTTTTATCCTTGAGGTATTCTTTCACCTTCACCATGTCTGCAACTGGGATACCCTCAGTGATACAGATGATCACTTTGATTCCCGCCTCGGCAGCTTCCATGATACCATCAGCTGCAAATGCTGGTGGAATGAAAATGATCGAGGTATCAGCTCCTGCCTTTTCAACAGCTTCTGAAACCGTATTGAAAACAGGACGATCAAGGTGCGTCAATCCGCCTTTCCCGGGAGTTACACCACCAACAACGTTGGTTCCGTACTCAATCATTTGGGTTGCGTGGAATGTCCCTTCCTTACCTGTGAATCCCTGTACAATAATCTTGGAGTCTTTGTTGACTAAAACGCTCATGTAGATGGTTTTTCTGTGAGTTGTTCCGCAAATGTACTATCGAACTTTTAAAGCGCTTCGATGTAAACGAAATTTCTTTGCTCAATACTTATCGCTGTATCTTTGCTGCATGCTTAGAGACGACATTATATGTGCTTTATCCACTCCTCAAGGGGTCGGAGCCCTAGCCATCATTCGTATTTCCGGGACCAATTCCGCCCAGGTCCTCTCCCCCTTTTTTCAATCCAAACGTCAAGCACGTGAAGGTTGGGAATCCCACCGCGCATATTTCGGCGACTTCGTTTTTGCCGAGGAGCACATCGATGAAATTTTGGTCACCTACTTTCAAGAAGGGAAAAGTTTCACGGGCGAAGAAAGTGCCGAAATCGCCTGCCACGGCTCGCCATATATCATTGGCAAAATTATGGAAGCACTTCTATCAAACGGAGCACGGCTCGCCGATCCGGGGGAATACACCATGCGTGCATTTATGAACGGTAAAATGGATTTAGCGCAAGCAGAAGCCGTAGCTGATCTGATCCATGCTGAAAACAAAACCATGCACGATGTCGCACTACGCCAACTCAAGGGTGGTTTTTCAAATGAAATCACTGCATTTAGAGAAGAGTTGGTACACTTTGCTTCACTGATCGAGTTAGAATTGGATTTTAGTGAGGAAGATGTGGAGTTTGCATCGCGCAAACAGCTCTTGGACATGTTGCAATCTTTACAGGAAAATGTTTCGGTGCTTATCGACAGTTTTCGTTTCGGTAATGCGCTTAAAAAAGGGATTGCCACTGCCATTTTAGGCGCACCGAATGCAGGTAAATCAACGCTACTAAATGCCCTATTGGGGGAAGACCGAGCGATCGTTTCGTCTATCGCCGGAACCACGCGAGATACGGTGGAGGACTTCTTTAATTTTGGTGGGTTGACCTATCGTCTTATCGACACCGCAGGAATAAGAGATACGGAAGACGTCGTGGAAAAAATTGGGATACAAAAAGCTTTTGAACAGGCCTCTAAAGCAGATGTAATCTTCTACGTTATAGATGCTACCGCACCTGAAAAAGACTTGGAACAGCGCATTGCACACTTAGAAGAAAGTGCGCCTGGAGCGACTATTTTTATCTGTCTAAACAAAACGGATCAGGCCGACACTACCTCCCTAGAGCAGCGTTTAAAACACCTTCAAGGCGAACGCTTCTGTATTGCGGCTAAAACCAAACAAGGCTTGCCTGAGCTACTAAAAGCCTTAAAGAAGGCCACTTCATGGAGTGTGAACTCTACCTCGCAAACCATCGTAACAAACGCTCGACACGCAGATGCACTTCGTAGAACAAAGGAGGCCTTAGAAAAAAGTATCGAAGCCGTTGAACTTCAAATACCAGGGGATTTGTTAGCACAAGATCTGCGCGTAGCACTGGACGGACTTGGTGAAATCACGGGTACGATATCAACAGACGATTTGTTGGCCAATATTTTCAGCAAGTTCTGTATCGGGAAGTAGACCCGATAACCTTGAATAGACCACAAAAAAAACGCCCCGAGTTCATCGAGGCGTTTTGGTTTTTCTAGGCTAGTGAGAAGAATTATGGACTTACCAAATTCACGCTTACATTAATGTAGAACGGGTTGGCTAAGCCATTTACTTGAGCGTACGGATCATCGCGA
>CATITW010000027.1 GCA_949547975.1 Cryomorphaceae bacterium
ATCACATTATATGCGAAGGATTTAACGGGAAAGGGCGCTCGTAAGGCGGTCCTTTGTAACTTTGTTTAAAATAGAAATCTCATGTATACAGGATTATTACACCTTCACCACTGGATGCCGTTTTTATGGCTATTGTTGATGCTCGTGGTGCTCGTTCAGAATTTCCTCGTTTGGAAGTCGAACAAACCTTTTAACGCAAGTTTGATCCGTCAGAATAAAATCACCTTAATCCTCACTCACATCCAAGTAACGGTTGGGCTCATCATGCTCTTCGGATTCCATTTGGACATGTTCAGCGATATGGGAACGTTGATGGGAGATAGTGCATTGCGTTTTAAATACGTAGAGCACCCCGTGACCATGCTTCTCGGAGCGGTCCTAATCACGATTGGTAACGCGAAAAGCAAGCGCGGTTCAGACGATGCTGCAAAGGCGAAAGCTGTTGTGGTATTCTTTGGGCTTGGTCTTGCTGCGATCATGTTGCGTTTCCCATGGTCTGAGTTCTTGCAAGGGGCCTAAGGGCCGCACACTATGCTGGAGCTAAAAAAACAAAAGCCCGTTGGGCGTGAACGATGCATTCTTGTAGGTATTATTAATCGAGATCAGGACGAAGAAAAGTCCCGTGAGTATCTCGAGGAGTTGCGCTTTTTGGCAGATACTGCTGGTGCGGACACGATGCATATGTTCACCCAGAAGTTGTCGAAGCCAGATCCACGTACCTTTTTGGGAAGTGGTAAGATGGAAGACATCAAGGGGTATGTGGATGCAGAGAACATCGATATGGTGGTGTTTGATGACGAATTGACCCCGTCGCAGCTTAAGAATATTGAAGCACTGATGGAGGTGAAGGTCATGGACAGAACGAACTTGATTCTTGACATTTTTGCAGCTCGAGCGCAAACTTCCTATGCGAGGACGCAGGTGGAATTGGCCCAGTATCAATATTTACTTCCGCGTTTGACCCGAATGTGGACGCACCTTGAACGCCAAAAAGGGGGGATTGGAATGCGCGGTCCAGGGGAGACGCAGATTGAGACGGATAGGCGCATCATTCAGCAAAAGATTGCCTTGCTGAAAAAGAAGATGCAAAAGATTGATGTTCAGATGAGTACCCAGCGCAGCAACCGAGGTAAGCTGTCTCGAGTGGCGCTCGTGGGCTACACGAATGTTGGGAAAAGTACGTTGCTGAATCTGCTGTGTAAAACGGATGTACTGGCCGAGAATAAGCTGTTTGCCACGCTCGATACGACCGTTCGTAAGATCAATATTGACAACCTGCCCTTGCTGATGACGGATACGGTAGGGTTCATACGCAAGCTGCCGACGCAACTCGTGGAGAGCTTCAAGTCGACCTTGGATGAGGTGCGCGAAGCGGATGTATTGCTACACGTAGTCGACATTTCGCATCCGAGCTTTATGGATCACATCGAAAGTGTGAATCAGATTTTGCAAGAGATCGATAGCCAGGATAAGCCTACGATCATGGTGTTTAATAAGATAGATGCCTATACCTATGAAGTGCCCGAGACGGAAGAAGGCGAAGAGGCGATCGAGGCGGAATTGGCGCCGGAACATTACGATTTAGACCACTGGAAACGGACTTGGATGAACAGTGTAGGCGAACGTGCTGTGTTCATCAGTGCTCAGGATAAAAACAACATTGAAGAATTGCGCAGAACGCTCTATCGAGTGGCGGCTGAAATACATGCCGCGCGATTCCCATTCAACACCTTTTTGTACTAATTTTCACTCATTATGAGTCAACGACCGATCAAGAAAAAAGATACCCTTACTTATCATCAGGCTCCAAAGCCCGGTAAGATTGAGGTAATACCGACCAAGCCATCAAATTCCCAGCGCGATTTAAGCATCGCTTATTCGCCGGGTGTTGCCGAGCCTTGTAAGGAGATTGCAGCGAACCCAGAAGACGTTTATAAATACACGGCAAAAGGAAACTTAGTTGCTGTAATTACGAACGGTACTGCCGTTTTAGGTCTTGGTGATATCGGACCGGAGGCGTCAAAGCCGGTGATGGAAGGTAAAGGAGTGCTGTTCAAAATCTTTGCAGATATCGATGTGTTCGATCTGGAATTGGACGCGAATGATCCTGATAAATTTATTGAAACGGTGAAAGCCGTAGCGCCCACTTTTGGGGGGATTAACCTCGAAGACATCAAAGCGCCGGACTGTTTTTACATCGAAAAGCGCTTGAAAGAGGAGTTGGATATTCCGATCATGCACGACGATCAGCACGGAACGGCTATCATTACTGCAGCAGCTTTGTTGAACGCCTTAGAGATTTCAAACAAGGACATCTCACAGGTAAAAGTCGTCTTTAACGGGGCGGGTGCATCAGCCATTTCATGTGCGAAGTTGTACCTCGCGCTAGGTGTCGCTCCAGAGCATTTGTTCATGTGCGATTCGAAAGGATTGATTACCACCTCACGTGAGAGCTTGACGGAAGAAAAAGCAATTTTCGCAAAGGACCACCCAGCAGCAGATTTGAGTGAGGTCATGCAAGATGCAGATGTGTTCGTTGGGCTTTCCAAGGGCGGCATCGTATCGAAGTCTATGGTGAAGTCCATGGCGCCTGATCCGATCGTTTTTGCCTTAGCGAATCCAGATCCAGAAATTTCCTACAAGGATGCGATGGATGCTCGTGAGGACATCATTATGGCAACGGGTCGTAGTGATAATCCAAACCAAGTAAATAACGTTTTAGGGTTCCCATTCATTTTCCGCGGTGCACTAGATGTGCGCGCAACGAAGATTAATGAGGAAATGAAATTGGCCGCAGTTCGTGCCATTGCCGACCTTACCAAAGAGCCGGTGCCGGAACTCGTGAATCTAGCGTACGATGAAAGTAACTTGACGTTTGGCCGTACCTACATCATACCAAAGCCGTTCGATCCAAGGCTGATCACCACCGTTGCACCTGCAGTGGCGCGTGCAGCGATGGACAGCGGGGTAGCGAAAGCACCGATCACGAACTGGAAAGCATACAACCGCGAACTCAGCGACCGTTTAGGAAGAGACGATAAGTTCATCCGTTTATTGAACGAAAATGCGGCTAGAAAGCCACAGCGCATCGTCTTTACCGAGGGCGACCAATACCGCATTTTGAAAGCAGCGGAGATCCTATTAAGCGACGGTGTAGCGAAACCTATTTTGCTCGGTTCAGA